>JAHEKD010000529.1 GCA_024638545.1 Gammaproteobacteria bacterium | reverse complement strand
AACGCAAACAGTGAGTGTTCTTCTCACCGACGTAGTTCAATTGATCGGACACTCCAGAGAAACCCAGTCACTGTGCATATGTTGGTCGACCGGGCCAAGCACGACCTCAGTGTCGGCCTGGTTCATGGTCAGCAAGGGCAGCGCCTGCCTGCGCCACGGCGGAATGCCGATTTCCTGTAACCACTTTTTCAGATTCAGTGAGTGACCCTGCAACGCCTTTGGATTGCTTAGCTGTGGCTTGCACACCAGTCTAACCGCTGCGGGTTGGCGTAAGTGCACCAGGTTGCGCAATTTGCTGGTTGCATCAACGCGAAGTTTTTCTCCATACAAACCAACCGGCTGCTCAATATCACGCCAATTTACCGCCTCGATAGGCTTTACTTCATCCACCGGCGGCATGACATACATATATCCCTGATAGAAGCGGAACTGACAGCCCTCTTCCTGCAGAATCGCCGTGCTGGAGGGCTGCTCGGCAAAGGCCTGCAACAATTGATTGAGAAATCGCCTGCTGGGAGAATGCAGCTGCAAACTTCGTAACCAGAATCGCAGCAGATTTGCCTGCCTCGCGACTGACAATCTTGTCAAATCCTGAAAACAGATAGCATACGATTGATCGAGCGGATGTTTAGGCATTTCGCGCACATCGACCAGGTCACAGATGGCAATCTCATTGAGCAGCGAGTTCTCACTTTCGAGGTTCGCCGCAGCACGGGCGATATTCTCAATTGCATCGGCCCTGAACCCGGTCAGAGCCGGCAATACATTTTGCCGGATACGGTTACGGGCGTATTCGTCACCCTGATTACTCGGGTCTTCCACCCAGTCAAGGTTATTGGCAAGCGCGTAAGACCTAACTTGCTCTCGCGTTAGTTCGAGTAGTGGTCGTGCAAGCTTGGCGCCGTGAAAAGGACGCAGCGCGCGTAAGCTCGATAAACCTCGACTGCCGGCACCGCGCATAAGGTTAAACATCAGCGTCTCAGTGCGATCCTGGCGATGATGCGCAGTCATCAGTACAGAGCGATGATCAATTTGCTGCTGAAACCAGTGATAACGGGCATTACGTGCTGCACTTTCACTGCTGTCGGTTAATTCGAGCGCGGTTTGCTTGAATTGAATGCCCATTCGGCGGCAGGTCATCTCACAATGCTCAGCCCAGCGATCAGAATCAGAATGCAGGCCATGATTCACATGCAGCGCGGTCAATTCGAAGCCGTATTGCTCCTGCGCGTGCTGCATCATGTGCAGCAAAACAGTGGAGTCAAGGCCTCCACTATAGGCGACAAAATAGCTTGCCTGAGGATCAAGCGACAATTTGTCAAACAGCAACGCTGCGAATTGAGATTCGGAGTAAGTCATGATTTAGATACCCAACACGTTCTAACCACTTGTTTTTGTTATATTTTTGAGATACTGCTGTTGATAACCCATGGCTGGCAGAAAATAGGTGCTATATCAATTAACCACGCTCTTTTCCCCATAGAAAAAGTATAGCATCAATCGAGAAACTATTTAAAGAGCAAGGACTTAGAAATGCTTTCTAACCGAAATACTAATAAATGAATCGTATGTTGGGTTGGCCCACTACAGACTCCAATTGCTCCAGCATGATCTTGCTTGGTACAACCCGCCATTCTTTGGCCAACTCCAGTTCACACACACCATTACTGGACCGGTACTCGAACCCAACCCCGCACATGCCCTCCTCACTGGGTGTGAGAATAGTCTTCAGGTGGCTGACGACGTTGCTGTCAAGCTGTTCCGCCTCAAGGCGGATTTGCATGTGGCGGGCAAGCTGACTGCGAGCCTGCTCAATATCGAAGAGTTCATCAGCTGACAGCCTGAGATCGCCGGAAAAATGATCCAGGCTGGCCTTACCCTTGACCACCAGTACCTTATCCTTATGAATAACCTCCCGCCGCTGATCATAGAGTTCGCCAAATACGCGGATTTCGATGCGGGCAGTTTTATCGTCCAGCGTCAGAATTGCCATTCGTGACCCGGACTTTGTATTCATGATGCGAGCCCCGACTACCAGACCCGCCAAGGTCACGGTTTTCTTTTGCTTGCTTTGACCAACATCGACATCGACCAGCCGACAAGTGGTGAATTGATCAAGTTCATCAATATAAGCGTCGATCGGGTGTCCACTCAGATAGAGCCCCAGAGTGTCTTTTTCTGCCGCCAGCAAATCTTCTTTTTTCCACTTCGACACATTCTGGTAGGTTTGTACCGATTCTACCGGCGCCTCAATTCCAAAAAAGTCAGTTTGCCCCGCAGCCTTACTGCGATGCTGCTGACTGGCTGCATCCAGGGCCAGGTCCACGCTGGCAATCAGGCTCGCCCGGTGAACTCCGAGTTCATCCAATGCTCCGGAACGGATAAGCGCCTCAAGTGCGCGTCGGTTAACTTTTTTAACGTCAACGCGTGCACAGAGATCATACAAATCCTTAAATGGGCCACCATGATTGCGGGCTTCGATAATACTCTCGATTACCGGCCTGCCGATACCCTTGATAGCACCTAGCCCATAGATAATATTGTGCTCGTCTCGAGCCCGAAACTCAAAGCCACATAAATTGATATCCGGATGGTGTACCTGCAACTCCATCTCATTGGCTTCGTTAAGCAATATTACAA
>JAHEKD010000036.1 GCA_024638545.1 Gammaproteobacteria bacterium | reverse complement strand
CCAGAGGGCCACCTTCGTGACCGCGTAGCACACCCGTTGAAAATGTCCAGGCAACCTGAAGATCCTTGACGTTGTCCTTGTTAATCTGGTCCAGCTCGCTATAGCGATGATTCGCATAGTTACCAGTAGGCATGGCCCAGTTTGCGGCATTGCTGGACAGATCGATCAGTTCCTGACTTGCCTGAGATGTTGGTAGAAGAAAAACACAGCATACATACGCCGTTAGTAACGACTTAAAATTCATAATAGTAGTCCTCCAGTGAACTTATTACATTAAGCGATTAACCACTAGGCAAAAATGCGACTAGTCACCTGTTTTGACACAGGCAGGGCTAAAGCTGCTTACTTATTTCATTGACAGATTATCTTTCAAATCCCTGCGTGACTACCAAGCAACTTTGCGGCACTGCCTAATAGATAAAATAAGTGTACACGCAATTTTTTGCTTAGTCTAGTCATTAATATCCATTAAAAACGAATAATTCGGGATCGGGCCGGGGCCTTGAATTCGCATTATTTGTCATATATTATAAATAAAAACTCAGAATATATAATACCTTATTCCCATTCAAGTTGAGTGTAGACGCGGGACACATTCTGACCATGGTGATCATCAAACAAAAGCCAGTAATCCCTTTCATCTTTCGCAATGGTTTTAACTGCTTGCTGAATACTGCCCTGCGCTGACAGAAGTTCCCTTACCTCGCTGATCAATTTTTCCAGGTAGCGTTTCTGGTCCGCCAATGCCTCCGTCCAGCTGGTTGCAACCAGCCCATGGCCCGGCACGATTAGGTTCACATCATATACCGAAAGCATTTCCATACTTTTTAACCAGCCAAGGACATCCCCATCAATCACCGGCACCCGCTGTCTAAAAAGCAGATCCCCTGTCCAGATGGTTTTTGTCGACTCATCCAGCACCAGCAGATCATTATCTGTATGTGATGTTTTTACTGCAATTAAATTCAGTTGACGATTGCCCAGATCAAGCTTCAGTTCAGATTCGACAATGATTTTCTGCGGTAATAACTCAAGATCACGTTCGCTGAATCCTTCATTGATGAAACGATCACGATAGAACTCGCCTCTTTGAATAAGCGAATTATTGAGGTTTTTATGGCCTACAATTTCTGTCATCGCAGAGTCAAATGCGCTAACACCGAAAATATGGTCAGGGTGCGCATGAGTTAAGATCACATATCGAACAGGCAGATTAGTAATATTTTCAATCTCGCGCCGGAGACTCTCACCGACTCCACGAGAGCCACCGGTATCAATAACGGCGACAAATTCATCACCCACAATAAAGCCTATATTTGAGATATCACCCCTGTTATGAATGCTTATCTGTTCATGTACACCATAGTGCAGATAAACACCATCCGCAATTTCCTGCACTGCAAACTGCGCTTGTGCATATTGGTATATTAAGGCTAAACACAGTATTCCGACATCAGCAAGCTTAGGCATCTGAAGATTCATCGTCCCTATCTTATATTCGGTTTGTTTTGAACATTTTGTCTAATAGGCTATATAATCGCCTATCATATTATAAATTCGACAGTCAGGTAGAGACATCATATCAACTTCCAGAGTAAGTAATCCAGAGGATATCCATGGTCAAAGAGATTCGTAGTTTGTGTATAGCCGTCACGTTTCTTGCGCTTGCATGTTCAAGCACGTACGCCCATGAAAATTCTCACTACCCAACCGCCACCCTGGCCGATTACGTTTTTGCCTGCATGGCCGCCAACGGCCAACGTTACGATATTTTACAAAAATGCAGCTGCAGCATTGATTACATTGCCGAGCGCCTGCCATTTGAGGAGTATGAAAGAATAGAAGCCATTATGCAGGCACAGCAGGATATCGGTCAGCGTGGAATTTTTTACCGGGAAACCCAATGGGCGAATGATAATGTTGAAAAATTAAAAAAGATCCAGGCTGAGTCAACAATCGCCTGTTTTTAGATTCTCCCCGCCGTTACCGGTCTTTCTTTGAGCCACTGTTTATTTACGGTCGTTCAGGGCCAGGAAATCTCAACCCTTAATCTTCCAGGTATTTTCATAACTGCTGTTATTTGAGTCGATCGCTTTAACGCTGATCACAGAATCCGGTTTTTGCTCCAGGTCAAATGAGAAATGTATGCTCGGGTTTTCACTTAGCGAAAAATTGGTCTCCAGTAAAAACAGCTCCTTATCATCGAGCCGAACTGAGACCTGATTAACAAAATACGCGGGGATGTAGTTTCGCGAAATTTGATCGAACTGCATCCCGGAATTATTCGGATGGCTGATTAAAATCTGACCGATACTTGAGTGCGGCAACTGCTCTGAACTTTCACCGATTTTGAACTTCATTTTTCCCGCCCTGGCCAGCGCTGCCTCCTGATCTGACAGCATGGGCGCAGAACAACCGCCGGATGCCTTTACAAACGCTTTGCTCATCAGATAATCGCCGGAACTGGTTTGCGCGATCGCCCTGACATTCGTGTATTCATTTATCCGAATTCGTGTTTGTATCTCCATTTTTGATTGCCGGGTCCTGAATTTAAACGTAGCTGCCAGGGGTGCAGGATTGTTATCAACTACGATGTAAAGTTTTTCAACGTACTCTTCATTTTCAAGGCTGACATTAACCTTGATGGGGACAATTGCTGCATCGTATGCACGTTTTGGTGCCTCGAGCTGGATGCTGTAATCATCTTCCTGTATGGATGCCTGCTTGAAAATAGCCGCTTTAACATTCTCCCAGCGGCCAGCGTCATCAGCTGCAGTCTGTTGGGCCAATGCTGGTGTGGCCATGAATGCGAAACAGTAAAATAATGCTGATAACGGGGATTGGTTAAGGCGGTTCATCATACCTCCAAACGATAGGAATCTATATTTCGACTGACAAGCAATTTTACAAAATAATACACGTCCTCATTATGGCACAAAGTCTTTTATCAATACCAGCGGTCTTCCGGACTCAGGTTATCGTTACAAGCCTGCCAGCTGTAAATGCGTATGACTTTCAGATCGTTACAGACGAATAGCAAAACCAGCTCACCAAAAGGCTACTTAAAGACCGCTTTACCACAGCCGCAGTCGATTAATACCTGGCCCGTATTCATAAAACCCGGATTTCATTCACTATACAGGCCAATCGCATCGCTGATTTGTATCGCCAGGCGCTTTACGCTTTTTTTTAGAAATTTGTCCTGCTGGCCTTTGAGCTCAACCGTTAAATCTGCAAACATGAGTGAACTTCTAACGTCTACCAGCTTCACCTTTAGATAGCTAAACAGATAGCTGGGTTTGTGCACACGGCCGACCACGACCCAGCGTGCACCATTTGCCCGTCCAAGCTTTGCGACAAGATCGTGATGGTCATACAGGTAGCCTTTGCCGATATCAGCCAGCCGTTGATCTGCTATATCGAAGCTCGTTATTGTATGCTGATCAAGGTCAGTCAACGCCTGTTCGAGCATTGGCTTGAATTTTGCAGTACGCTCAATTTCCTGTGAATTATTCTCATGAATGGTCAAATCCTTCAGTTCAAAATCAAGCACCATGATGTTTGCCTGAGTGTATGCAGAATATACAAGCAGCAGCATAAACAGTATCAACGTCCGGAACATTGATTCAATAAAACGTCGGTTGAACATTCCTGGATTCTCCTGGTCCATCAATATATGACTTTTGTTCCGTTAGCTGCAATTAATCAGGGCGCCCGTGATGCAACAATCGTTTGCCATTCATGCTATTCGCAAAAGATAGTTGTGTTTTAGTAGGCAAGCTTTGCAGAAATCGCCCTCGCCGCCTCTCCTGCCTGCTGTGCAATCTCCTGCGGCAACTCACAAAGGTAGTCGAAAGATTTTTCACGCTCTTTGAACATTCGCTTTTGCCAGTGTAATTGAGATTCAACCTCTGCAAGTTGTTCTGCACTAGCCTGCCGGTTTTCTAATTCGACTTTTTGCTCCATCAGGCGCTCAATCACCCTGGCTGATTTGATTTGTGTTTTCGTATAGAGTTTGATTGACTTTATCTGTCCATGTCGCTTGCTGTTAAAACTGTCTAATAGCGAATTGAATAAAAATGTCAGCGCCGCATTGCGTTGATCAGCATCAAACCGGGCAATATATTTATCAAGCTGTGATTCCGTCAGTGGCTCATGTTTTTCAACGACAGCTGAAACCAGCTCCCGCGCATGCGGCCGAAATATCCCGGGGTCTGCTATTTCTTCTATCGAGGGTCCATCCCATATTGAGGCTGCGGAAATTTCAGGCACCAATACCTGTATGCAGGGCCAATCGGGATCCTGCTGTGTTTGCGCACTGCAGACGTAACTGGCAAGCAGCACTAAAGATAGCAATATTCCTGTTTTCATCAGCATTTGATTTATTGTTTACGGATCATAAAACCACGCGATGGATTATACCCGTAGATGGCAACCAGAAAAAATAAAACCAGCATTACAATGACTACAGCCAGTGATTGAAGATTAAATTCTGAATATAACGAAAATCGGATCAACTCAACAGCATAGGTGAACGGGTTGTATTTACAGATTAAATATAACAGTTCACTGGAATCACGTATACGCCACAAGGGATAGAGCGCAGAAGATGCAAAGAACATCGGGAAGATGACGAAATTCATCACGCCTGCAAAATTCTCCAGTTGTTTAATAAGCGAAGACAGCAGCAATCCCAGCGCCGCCAGCATCAATCCTGAGAGCAGCACGGCTGGCAGCACGTTGATGTAGCCGGAAATTGGAGGATAGACCTCCCAGAAATAGGCGATTGCCAGGAAAATATAGACCTGGATTACAGCAATACAGACGCCTGCAAACATTTTACTGGCCAGTAAATACCAGCGTGGCAGCGGGCTGACTAACAGCATCCGCATACTGCCCATCTCCCTGTCATAGACCATCGACAGCGAGTTTTGCATGCCGCTGAATAACAGTATCATGCCCAGTAAACCTGGCGTAATATACTCTTCATAGAGTACATAGGTCTGGTATGGCGGAATTATGGACACGCCCAGTACAGAGCGGAATCCGGCGGCAAATATAAACAACCACACCAATGGTCTGACCAGTGAGGCAAAAAAGCGTGCCTTTTGCTGCAGAAATTTTTGCGCTTCGCGTACAATAATTCCCTTCAGGCAGTGAATGTACCTGGCCGCGCTCATCTGACGGCTCCCGCAGCTATTCCGTTTTCATCTGAACGCCATTTGTTTGACTCTAATCCAGTCAACTTCAGATACAGATCACCGATGGATTTAGCGCCGTGTCTGTTGACTAATGCCAGGACTTTGTCGTTGGCCAGAATTTTGCTTTTATGCAAAACGATCACGTCATCATCATCGCCGACCTCATCAATGAGATGTGTTGCCCATAAAACACCAATCCCTCTTTCAGAGCAAAGCTCACGCACATGTGCGATGAACGCCTCGCGGCTGTTGATATCGAGACCGACGGTTGGTTCATCCAGAAGCAGCAGATCCGGCTGATGCATTAATGAACGCATGAGTTCGACCCTGCGTTTTTGACCGCCACTGAGCTGATGTATTTTTTGATTAAGCCGACACTCAGGTAGGTATCTGGGAAATTGATCATTGAGCATTTGCATGGTTTCATGTTTTGAGATGCCGTAAAGGGAGGCATAATACTTCAGGTTCTGCTGAATCGATAAATCCTGATCCAGCGTAGGATTTTGAAAGACCACACCCAGCCTGCTCAATGCTTTTTCTGAATGCTTGTTGATATCATGGCCAAAAACAACAATATGGCCACTGCTCGGGCTGTAGAGGCGGGTTATCAGTGAAAACAGCGTGGTTTTACCAGCACCATTTGCACCCAGCAATACACAGAACGAGCCCGCTTTAACCTCAAAAGAGATTTTCTCCAGGATCAATTTTTTTGCGTATGAAAAACTGACGTCTTCTACCGATAATGGGGTTACTTCACTCAAGGTCGCACCACGATACCCCACGGCAGTCGTCCGACCTTAATTGACTTGATCACGCGCAGTTTTTCCGTATCGATGACAGACACATCATTACTAATACCGTTGGTGGTAAACACGTATTTACCGTCCGGTGAGAAGTCCAGATTCCAGACTCGCTGGCCAACAAGCAGGTATTTGATAACTTCGTAATTCACTGCATCAATGACGGCGACACGCGAAGATGGACCCAGCGCTGCAAATACCCGCTCGCCGGAAGCACTGAATTTCAAGCCCACAGGCTGGATTTCTTCCGGTTGCAAACCCGCAACTTCAAATTTGATCTTGGTGGTAATCTCCTTCGTATCAACATTAATTACGCTGATGGTACCGCCAATTTCAGCCGATACCCAAACCTCACTGCCATCGGGCGAAAACTGGGCAACTCTCGGCCTTGTGTCTACCAGCACATTGTGCTCAACTTCCAGATTCTCAAGGTTAATAAAATGCGCCATGTTGGTGGTTTCAGATGTATTAACCAGCCATTTACCATCGGGGCTGACACCCATGCCCTCGGGCTCAATGCCAACAGGAATCTGTGTTGTCATCGAGTTTGTTTCAAGATCAACGACCGTCACCAGATTGTCATCCTCATTGGCGATATAGAGCAGCTTGCCGTCGGGACCCAGCGCCATTAATTCCGGATCCGGACCGGAAGGCAGTGTATTCACTACCTTGTGCGAATCAAGATCGAGCACCTCGACATGATTGTCATCACTGGTACAGACATAAAGTAAATTGTTATCATCTGACAGCGTAAGCCCTCTTGGCCTTTGGCCGATCTCAATCGTCTCAACTACCTCAAGATTTTCACTGTCAATGACTGACAGCGTATTGTCTTTCTCATTTGAAACATAAATCGAGTAGGCATGTGCCGGAATACTCAGGATTAGAATTCCACAAACCCCACCCGCTGTAAACAAATTATCTATCATAGTATCCCCGGTTTTGATCTCAACGATCTTTATTGGTTAAATGCCTGGCAGCCGGATTCGGGTTGATCATAACCCAGCGTGTCAAGCGTTGAAAACTGGTGCAGAAATTTGTCCTGCGGTGACACACTCACCAGCATTCTCGGACCGACAACCAGGATCGGCTGGCGCAGTTGCCCATTCCACGAGCGAAACGTCAACGCCAGCCCCTTAAATGCGGCAAGCTTGAACTCGCTACTGAATAAGAATTGTCTAATCTGATCATGATCTGCGGTATTCACCTTGGTGGTCGCTTCACC
Source organism: Gammaproteobacteria bacterium (assembly GCA_024638545.1). Classification (GTDB taxonomy): domain Bacteria; phylum Pseudomonadota; class Gammaproteobacteria; order Arenicellales; family JAHEKD01; genus JAHEKD01. The sequence goes on along the minus strand of JAHEKD010000036.1, from coordinate 3,260 downwards.
AATGGCCCTGACCGCCATCCATGCGGCGTAATCGCGGGGTTTCATGTCACGGCCTGATTGCTTGAAAAATCGCCGCTGCAGCTGAGTACCGCCCCACTGTTCGTGCGAGCGATGCCAACTGGTCGCAATCAGGCCCTGCGTACCGGCCACCGGCCTTGGAGAATCGGTTCGATAAATTAAATATTCGCCAAATTCATCTGCTTCATCAGCTACAACAAGAACCTGGTGGTCCTGTCCCCGCGTGGCCACCGGTACCTGCTGTTGTGCCAGCACGTGTCCAGAGTCAGTGCGTCTTGAACCTGCATCAAACGTCCACGGCTTGACCTCACGAATTTTACCATTGAATCGTTTGGCCGATCTTTCCAGCGCTGTAAGATAGGCCTGATCCTGGGGGTGCCTTCCAACGATGACCATCCAATCCTGCCAGCGTTTCCAAACCAGATACTGCACCAGCGCATCAGTTTTCATTGCCCTGCTGGGTGTCAGGTGCAGCAGGTTACGCCGGCACTGCTGGTTCCTCAACTCATCATCCTGGGCCCTGACATTAAATAGAAGTCCCTTGTCATCAACACTGTCAGCCAGCGTTAACAGCTCCTTTATGGGCAGGTCGGCAACTAACAGGCTAACCCCGTCTGCAATTAATTGTTGGGCGAGAGCCTCCACGGGATAATCTTCTGAGACGAGATAATGATTAAAATCAAACACCTGCCCGGTAAACGTACCGGTTTGATTGTTTTCTTTAACGGCCATCTGAGCACCGGGGACCGCCGGATCATTGACCGGCAGATCAATCAAGGACAACGGCAAATGGGGCTTTTCATCCAAACTGATCATCGCAATTCTTATTTGGAGCGGCTCTGATTCCTGCGCATTAACCGGGAGAGTCAGCAGACACAACATGCAGGCTGCCTGTATTCCTCTGCAGACTTTTCTCTTGAGGATTAACCCGGGCAGCTGTTTATAGATTTGCATACAAAACATCGTTTTACATATTAATCGATAACGTGCTTTATGGTATTTTGAATTGCAGACCAGGACTATCGGGCTCAGCAGAATAAAACACGCAAGAGGTTTTACAAAACAACCTGACGCCTATATTTAATTAACATTAAATACTGCACGTTGTGATTCACCGCGGGTACCCGGTATTTTCAGCTCGAAACTGCCCGGGCGAATCGTCACGAATGAGATCGTCGCTTCACCTTCATCATCAAACTCGAGGCTTTCAACACCCAGCGGCCGGATCTCTATATCGTTAATTACAATTTCATTTATCCAGATATTTCTAAAAAAACCAGGGCCCTCCAGCGCAAGCTCGGCGGTGCCGTCAGAAATGATTTTGAGTTTGTAAAACCTTCCGGATTCAAGATTGTAAGGAGCAGCAGCTAACGGCTTTCCTGAGCCAAGTGTAATTGGTTCAAGCTCCATCGCACCGCCAGTAAGCAGACCGGCCTGGGAAAATACCGTTGCGCTGAATAGCATCAGGCATGCTGAAAGTGTATTTAGAACAAAATAGCGCATATTAATCACGTCTCTCCTGATGATGGTTAACGACCGTGTATAAAAAATTACACACAAGCGGGATGCTAGCACAGATTTTCGCAAACTTGAACAGCGTGTCTGCGGCATCATCTGAGACCCGGATTTGCCTGTTAACCCGCATTTCTCACCGGACTTCGTAGCGAGACGGTTAAGGGATGCGTCCTGTATGGGTTTTACGACCAAGGGCCGGCAGGCATCGTTGACACGATGTCGAGGACCCTGACCGAGTAAAATGCCCACAGGGCGTGGCAAGGGACCGTCGCAGTAGTAGGGTGGTGAGAAATGCGGGTTAATTGTGCAAACATCCATAATCAGGTATAAAGTACATTAAATTTGAATCACTGGAGGTATATATATGGAAACTCGCGCAGCTGTCGCCTATAAGGCGGGTGAGCCACTGGTCATTGAAACTGTCAATCTTGACGGTCCCAAAGCGGGCGAAGTGCTTGTTGAGATCAAAGCCACCGGCATTTGTCATACCGATGAATTTACTCGATCGGGCGCTGATCCGGAAGGTTTGTTTCCGGCTATTCTCGGCCATGAAGGCGCCGGTGTAGTCGTAGATGTGGGTGCGGGTGTAACCAGCCTGAAAAAGGGAGATCACGTTATTCCACTGTATACGCCTGAATGTAGGGAATGTGAATACTGCACCAGCGGCAAGACCAATTTATGTCAGAAAATTCGTGAAACCCAGGGACAGGGTATTATGCCAGACGGCACCAGTCGATTCTCAATTGGAAAAGACAGGATTTTTCACTACATGGGTACATCGACCTTTTCCAATCACACGGTTGTACCTGAAATAGCATTGGCCAAGGTTCGTGAAGATGCGCCTTTCGATAAAATCTGCTACATCGGCTGTGGTGTAACCACCGGGATTGGTGCTGTTATTAATACAGCTAAAGTCAGGCCCGGCGACAATGTTGTGGTATTCGGTCTGGGCGGTATCGGTCTTAATGTTATCCAGGGAGCCAGGCTGGTTGGTGCTAACATGATAGTTGGCGTGGATTTAAATCCTGCCCGTGAAGCATTGGGTGAAAAATTTGGGATGACGCATTTTGTGAACCCTTCAGAAGTGGAAGGTGATATGGTGCCCTACCTTGTTGACCTGACTAAAGGTGGTGCTGATTTTAGCTTTGAGTGCATCGGGAATGTGGACGTTATGCGCCAGGCGCTTGAATGCTGTCACAAGGGCTGGGGAGAATCAATCATCATTGGTGTGGCAGGTGCCGGCCAGGAAATCAGTACTCGACCGTTCCAGCTCGTTACCGGCCGAGTCTGGCGAGGTACGGCATTCGGGGGAGCGAAGGGTCGCACTGACGTTCCCAGAATTGTTGACTGGTACATGGACGGAAAAATCAATATCGATGATTTAATCACCCACAAACTTGCCCTTGACGATATCAACAAAGGCTTCGACCTCATGCACGCAGGTGAATCGATTCGAGCTGTTGTCGAATTTTAGGCCAACCGAGTTGATATACTTAAGAACAGTTCCTGGACCCGGTTCCAGGAACTGTTTTTAATATACTAACTTTCTTACATCACAATAAAATCCAACACCAAGAGACTCAAGATGGAACAAGTCAGTTTAAATCGCTGCTTCGGTGGCAACCAGGCCGTATATTCACATCAATCCATTGAAACTAAAACGCCCATGCGTTTTTCCGTGTTTACCCCCGAACACGATGGCAGGCAAAAATTACCGGTTTTATGGT
>JAHEKD010000528.1 GCA_024638545.1 Gammaproteobacteria bacterium | reverse complement strand
ATCCGGAAACTTTACAGCCCACCAGACATCGGTCACGCTACCAACGATCTGACCATCAATGAAATTTCCCATCCGCCCCAGGCCCATTATTAATGCGGCCGGGATTACCAGCTCATCTGCGAGGGATAGAAAATTTCTCTGGTTCAGCCGACAGAATAACCAGGCGCCCATTGTGCCACCGAATAATATGCCGTGCGTTGACATGCCACCCAGCCAGATCCATAAAATATGAGCATGATGTTCACGATAGTAAGCCCATTCATAAAAAACAACCTCGACCATACGTCCACCAATCAGAACACCCGCAGCTATCAATATCGCCAGGTCATAAATCTGCCGCACATCGAGTCCAATGGATTCGCGCACTCTTCGAAGCCAGTGAAATAATGCCAGGAATCCCAGTGAGTAACTTAATCCATACCACCACAAATAGAACCCACCGATCTGCCCAAAAATCGGGTCAATGTTATGTATAAAGGGCCCCATGATTAATCAAATGAAACTGTGAAAAGGGAAAAGATCGTTAATGTATGCCGCACAAGGCACATGATATAGTATTTGTATACAAATTGATTAATAAAACAGAAATTATTATGAATAATCTGGCCATCCATCTTGGACTTCATGGTATTTTGGTCCTGACTGTCAGTGTTGTGGGCGGTCTATGCCTTTATCGATCAATCCTTCATAAAACTAATGAATCGCACTGGCACTTGCTGCATTCAGGAGGCAGCGCGAGAGGCATTATGCTTATTGCACTGGCTGCAATTATACATTTACCTGTCCTGCCTGCATGGCAGCTGACAATGCTTGTATGGTTCATTATTTATTTTGTCTGGACATCCACATTGGCAATGCTAATTCGGGCTATCACGGGTGAATCAGGATTTAGACTTTCCGGCTCAGTCACTAATAAGCTGGTTTTCGTTTTGTATGCATCCGGCACGCTTACTTTGTTTCCGGGTCTATTTTTTCTCGCTGCTGGCCTGCTGAATGCCTTACAGTAAAGTTAAAGGGGACGAAAAGATTCGCCCTTCATTTAATCCGGCAATGGCACCTTGATTAGTTTTTGATAAAAATTAAAGGCAGCAGGCTCTGTTTTGAGGTATTAAACTATGGAAGGATCTGAACTCTAAGCCTGTCAGTAACAGACACCATCAGAAACTGTTGTTCACGGGTTATAAATTTCACATTTATTTCTGTTAACAAAAAGAATATATTTAACCAAGACATGTAGCAATCGAATTTTGAGTATTTGAATGAAGAGCGAACAAATCCTGGCATTACCTTCACACGCGATAACTCAATCGCAGCGAGAATTTTATTTTGACCAGGGTTATCTTTCACTACCAGGGCTACTCAGCGAGCAGCAACTCGCACCTTTGAAAGATGCCTTGTCGAAGGTCATTGAAAACAGCCGCGAACTAACGCAATCGAATGCGTGCTACGATTTGGAGCACGGTCACAGTGCAGAGAGTCCACGGCTCAGGCGAGCGACTCACATCGATGATTTTGATGAAGTGTTCTGGGAGTTTTGTTCAAATTCGATCATTACAGATATCGGTACCGCTCTCTTAGGCCCAAACCTCAGGTTCAGAGATTTGATGGCCAACTTTAAATGGGCCGGTGGCGGCGCTGAAGTTAAATGGCATCAGGATATTGTGTTTTATCCTCATACTAATTCAGGCACCTGTCAGTTCCTGGTGGCACTTGACAATATCGGCAGTGAGCAGGGGCCGCTAAAGGTTATTCCACAAAGCCATAAGGGACCAATTTATGTCCACTATAATCCGCAAGGTGAATGGACAGGGGCGATTAATGAAGACGAACTTGTTGCGGCAGGCCTGGAGAATGCGACTGAATTAACCGGCCCTGCTGGCACAGTCACGGTACATCACAGCTGCATGATTCATGGTTCCGATAAAAACATGAGCAGCAATGGCAGGCCTGTGTTGGTCATTACTTACTCGGCAGCCGACGCTATTTCCTATACGGCCCCACCTTATCCCAGCTCCCACTATGGTGTTCTGGTGCGCGGACATCAGCCGCGATTTGCACATCATGAGGAGTTGCTGATGCCTTTGCCGCCAGACTGGTCTCAAGGCTATACCTCAATTTTTAATCATCAGGAAAAAAATCAGTGACAGCAGTCTTTGCTAGTTGACAGACGAAAACCATGGCGGCTGCTTTTAACAAAACGGAGTATCAAAACCGATTAAAAACCGTGCGCAAACAGATTGCAGCGCGCGGGCTTGATGCTATTCTTATCGGGGACCCGGCAAATATGAACTGGCTAACGGGACTCGATGCCTGGTCCTTTTATGTGCCACAGGTGATGCTGGTGGGCCTTGATTTTGAACCGGTCTGGATGGGCCGGATGATGGACGCCGGTGCTGTCAGGCTGACAACTTATCTGGGCGAAAACAGCATCAGACCTTATCCTGAAGATTACGTGCAGCAGCCGGGTGTCCATCCGATGCAGATCGTCTCTACTTATATTGATGAGATGCAGCTAACGCAAAAACGCGTAGGTTACGAAAGCGACACATACTTTTTTCGCCAAAATCACTTGAGTGCCTGAAAGCAGGACTGCCCGGGGTAGTGTGGGTGGATGCAGATTTACTTGTAAACTGGTGCCGTGTTATTAAAAGTGATGCGGAAATCAAGATG
>JAHEKD010000527.1 GCA_024638545.1 Gammaproteobacteria bacterium | reverse complement strand
ATAATATAACGTCATTGACGTTTGATGCTGACTTTTTAGCTTTATCTCGACCACCATTGGGGTATTTTCTTCCCCCTCATCAAAGATAAAGTTCAATCGTGGGGCGTTATTCACTGATCGCAGTAACAAGCCCTGCCGGGCCGGCAATATATTAACGTTATAGGCGGCTTCAAGATGCTCGTCTATGCTGTATTGGTCTATATCCATCTTGAGATTGGATAACTTGTTTTTAGACAGAACTAAAGTCTCAGCCTCCAGCTGCTGGTCATACTTTAATAGACTGTCGAAATTCCTTGCAATTCTCAAATCAATGACGACATCCGGTTTTTCGTATTTGATCATTTCGGTCAATTCATTGAACTCCATATAGTGCGAGTAAATAACTGTTCCGAAATGTTGCGATAAGAGCGGGCGTAGAAGAATGCCAAACGAATCATGGATTACAACTGCCTTCTTTTCTTTATCTGAACAGCCGCTCACAACCGGATACTCTGCAGGTGAGACAGCATTAAATACACCAAAATTGTTAATGTCAGCGTAAACTTTCTCTTCCCTGATCGCGCAGCGCTCAGACCAGATAAGACTTGACGTCTGTTCGTTAAGCACAGAACTCAAATTCATCATGACAGCCAGATCTCCCGAAATCGTTCGCGGTTTTTTTCGCACAGCTCGAACATGAAGTGGCTTTATATCCGGAATATGGGTTTGCAGATGCCGGATAATTTGTTCATAAACAGCTTGAAATCCATCCTCGGTCCAGTGTGTATCAGTCGACAAATAGACCTGCTTTTGGTTTTTAACCGAGAGTAGAACCCGCTTAACATCGATAAAATCCTTGAATCGCCCGTTTTCCTGAAGTTTTCCGATAATCTGATCATATCTGCTGCGGGATTTATATCTTTTAATTCTGTCCGGCAGGTACTCGCCGTAAATTTCCGCTTTATTAGGAATCGGCACGACAAGATAGTGGCTCCCGATTGCCTCAAGCCAGTCTCTTCGTGTCTCCAGCACCTGTGTGTATAACTCCAGATGTATTTCATCATATAGATGCACGGGCAGATAATCCTCAAATTCTCCCCGATCATTAAAAAAAAGCCAGTTTTCCTTTCCCGGGATAACCCATCTGGTTGATGAGACGCCAAATATTTTGTACTTCATCAAATTATGGTAATGAACCAGTTTTTCCCTAAAGCCAAACTGGTCTTTAAAGTAATCTTCAAATTGCATCAAAAAATCGCGCGTTGAGTCAGCACTGTTACGGACTGTTGGAAATTGAGCCAGCCGCCTTTTTTCTATACTTGATATTTTCTGATCTTCACTCATCGACCATTTCAGTAAAGGCAGTGTCACGCTCAGGCTGAATAAAAGGCAAATTGTCAATGAAGCTTTCGATTTCAACAATTTCACCTGCATTCAGAACCTGAAATAAATGAACGGGTTATAGGCACCGCTTGCCAAAAAAGAACTGCAGACAAAAAGCAACAGCGACAGCATGACTGGCCTGAACAAGACGCTAATACCCATCGCAATCCGTACGCCCTTCAATCTGTCTGAAATTTTTTCGACCACGGGAAAAGCGAAGATCACGCCAATCAACAGCGTAAAGTAAAACAGGCTGTCCAGTTGATAATGGATGACTGGATCAATGTAACCTGCGCCCTTGAATCCATATAGCACTTTCAAGTATTCGACCGCTTCGTGCAGATTCTCGACTCTAAAGAAAACCCAGGCATTAATGACGACAAACAGCGTGTAAAAATGCCTGATTAAAGCAGGCTGGTAGTCAAGCCAGTGCCCAAAACGGCTGCGTTCAATAATTAAAAATGCGCCATGAATACAGCCCCATATCAAAAAATTCCAGCTCGCACCATGCCAGAGTCCACACAATATAAAAACCAGCATCAGGTTAAAGTAGGTTCGCCAACTGCTGGCCCGGTTGCCACCCAGCGGAATATATAAATAATCTCTGAACCAGGCCGATAACGAGATATGCCAGCGTCGCCAGAAATCCTTGATTGACCGGGCAATGTAAGGATAATTGAAATTTTCAAGAAACCTGAATCCGAACATGCGGCCTAAACCTATCGCCATGTCGGAATAACCGGAAAAATCATAATAAATTTGCAGGGTATAGCAAATAATCCCGATCCACGCTTCAGGTGTCGATAAATCTGCCGTGCCCAGGGCAAAGATATTATCAGCCATTGCCCCCATTGGATTGGCAATGATCACTTTCTTGCTCAGTCCACAGACAAAACGCTCTGCGCCGCTGGCAAATAACACAATACTGTGCTGTCTTTTCCTTATTTGATTTTCAACATCATGGTAACGCACAATCGGCCCGGCAATGAGTTGCGGGAATGATGAAATATACAGGCCCAGATAAAACGGATTAGTCTGGGCTTTATTATTACCGCGGTATATATCAATAACGTATGACAGGGCCTGAAATGTAAAAAAGGAGATACCAATTGGCAAATGAATGGGGTCATGTGAGGCAAAAAGTGGCCCCAGCGCAGGTAATAATTGAGTCAAGATGTCAATCAACCAGTCTGTGTACTTGAAAAAACCCAGTATGCCGAGATTGGCACTCACAGCGGCGAAGATAAGTAATTTTCTGGATGACCGGGCAATTGTAGCCTCAAGCAACCGCCCAAAAATATAGTTTATACA
>JAHEKD010000526.1 GCA_024638545.1 Gammaproteobacteria bacterium | reverse complement strand
ATAGCGGCTATCGATTTCGGTCCGTAGCCACGCCACCTGTCGTCCCAACGCCTCACGGGCCAAGACTTTCTTGAACACCAGGGACAGGTGATCCGATTCAATCGGCTTCGTGAGGAAATCGTAGGCCCCATATTCATCATTGCCGTGTTTGCCTGCAAGCCGGTATTCCACATCGCCACAAATACACAGGGCATCACTGAAAGCCAGACGTAGATCATCACCCGTTTAAGGTCGATACCATCACGAATATGGGGTGAGGTCACCGTTTGATCATTAGGTGAATACAAAAACGTATCGACGGCTTCGTAGATTGGATAGTATTTTTCAAAACGACCGCCTTTAACAAAAAGCGGGTGTAGCTGATCGAGTTTATCTCTTAGGGACATTAACCCTCCTTTTCAATCTGTTCTAATCTGATTCGTAAAACCGGCCCGAATTCGTTCTTACTCGGGCATATAAACGAGCATAGCGCTAAATCCTCCTCATCCAGCTCCAGGCACCCCAGAGCCTGGGCAGTGTCCGTATCGCCAACCATCAGGGCCCTCAACAACTGGGTCGGCAATAAATCCAGCGGCATAACATTTTCATAATGCCCGAGTGGCACCATGGCCCGCGGACTGCCATTTTGGGAAGTACCGAAATTATAGGTTTTATTGCGATTAAACGCGGATACAAAAACGTTAAATGCCGAATATTTGTTGGGTCCCGGCGATAACCAGCCAAACAGGTCCCTGTTTTTTTCCTGCGCAAGCACTGTTATCTGGGTATCATAACGTCGCAGATAGCCGACTGCGTCAGCCGCTCGCCGGCCGTTCAGGATTGAACCCGAGATCACCCTGACATTGCCCTCTTTAAGTTCGCCGTTCAAAATTTGACCAATTTTTGCGCCCATCCTGGTTTTGATCAGTCGCGGATTGTTTAGCATCGGCCCGCTTAATGCCACTATTCTATTCACCCACAGCCTGCCAGTCTCAAATAGCTTGCTGATAGCAATAACATCCTGATATCCAATATGCCAGACCATTCGATTGGTGCTGACCGGGCGGATAAAATGGATATGTGTGCCCACCACACCGGATGGATGGGGGCCGGTGAATTGTGCTGTTTCCACATTCGCCAGTGCAGGCACCTCAGTTTGTGAACCTTCCTGCGTGCAGACATAGACCTTGCCCTCAATCAGTTTGCTGAGGATTTTTATCCCGTCAGAAAACGCCTGCTGATATTCACGGATAACGACATCCGGATCGGCTGCCAGTGGACTGCTGTCTGTGACGGTGACAAATATGGAATCAGGCACACTGTCTACTGCAGGAATTTTGCTGTAAGGCCGGGTCCGAAAGGCAGCCCAGAGCCCCGACTTAACCAGGTTTTCCCTGATCCGGTCCGAGTCCAGGCTATCGAACTGATCTACCGGACAGTGATCAAATTCTTCACTTTCATCACCATCCAGATCAACGACAACGGAGAGCAGCGCCCGTTTAGCGCCTCGATTAATAGCCGAAACTACGCCTGCACCAGGCGAGGTAAAATGAACCCCGGGATTTTTCTTATCAGAAAATAAAACCTGGCCAACTTTCACGCGATCACCTTCCTGGACATTCATGGTCGGTTTCATGCCGACATAATCCTGGCCGAGGACGGCGATTGAGGAAACCTCCGTCGCTTCGCTGATTGATTGGTCGGGACTGCCATTAATAGGTATATCCAAACCTTTCTTTATCTTAAAATGCACTAATCTTGTTTCCTAATCCTATTATCTTGAAAAAGTAAACACAGCCTACATGGGATGATTCCTAGATATTGACCATCCTCTTTGTCGTATCCTGCATCTGGAATACCCGATTTTACTGTTTGTACAAACTTAATTAAACACTTTTTAGGCTATTTTACACATAAGCCATTAAAAGATATGTTACTTTTTTTGTTTATCGCTCAAGCATTGCACGCTAAACTATCGAACAGACGATCACTTGCGGCCTGAAGGAGCATATCTACAGTGAATTTTGAAAAGGTATTATTCGCATTCTTTATATTGTTGGCAATGACTTTAAATTTTGGTTTCTTTTACGGTGACCAGACTGATCCGAGTCAACATCATGTCTATGAGCTATTTGCGGCCATTGTCATCAGTTTAATTGCAACGATTATGAAATTCGGTGATCGATCACAGGTCGGTGCTGTATTACTGGCGACATCTCTGGTTGCAGATTTGCAGCTTGTTGCAGCAGCTGGGGGGTTGCAATCTATGCGCTGAACTTACCGTTAAGTGCTTCAGTCATGTCAACCATCGTTTCACTGTCTGGCGGTGCCCTGCTGGCAAACATTGTTTCAACCATTTTGCTTGTTATCGAAACTGCCGTCGCACGTCGCTGATCCTTGAGCGAATAGCGCACATCGATGAACTCTATCACATTTTTGATTCTACGCCGGATGAGGCGTCCACTGTCACTGCTGTTAACAGTTTACTCTATTGCCGTACTTGGTTTTACCCTGATTCCTGGGATTGATGACAATGGCAATGTCTGGCGAATGGATTTTTTTCATGCTTTTTATTTTGTCAGCTACATGGGTTCAACCATCGGCTTCGGTGAACTCCCCTACACATTCACCGGTGCGCAACGCATGTGGACGATGGTCACGATTTACACCACAGTTATTGCCTGGCTCTACACCATTGGT
>JAHEKD010000035.1 GCA_024638545.1 Gammaproteobacteria bacterium | reverse complement strand
CTTTTTAGCCGCCAGGCTGATCGCCTTTTGATCCATTTCAACAGCGTCCAGCTTACCAAACTGCGTCAACATATCAAAATTACCACCCGTACCCGCGCCAATTTCTGCCAGTTTTAAAGAACCGTCGTCACTCGGCATCAACCTTGATAAACAGCGATGAATATATGCACGCCGCGCAACAAACCACCAGTGCTTGTCTTCCACGACATTAAAGGCGTCATATAATTCAGCATCCATCCTGTTTTCCCATTCCGAATCTGTTCAATTCCGTTCATTTTTCGATATGTCAATGATAATTAAATCATAAAACCGAATTAAATTTTGGCTTATCTGGTGACGTATCGTTCCCCAGCTTTCACTATTTTCATGGGCGATATCCAGCCATTCAGATAGCGGTTTGATATTTTTACCGCGGTCCAGGGACATCACCCAAGAATTCAGGAGTGACTGACCCTGGTACCATACAGGCTCAAGACTGATCAATCTGCCACCAGGCTTCAGGACTCGCTCAGCCAGTCTATACATAGGAAGTATCTCGTCATCAGACAAGTGGTGCAATACACCGTGAATCACTGCATAATCAATTGATTCATCATCAATGTGATCATTAACAGCCAGGCTGTTGGCGGTGCCGGGAAGAAATGTCAGAGCACTGTTACTGGAGAACTTCCGCTTGGCACTGTCAATATAGTTTTTATTGGGATCAAAACCGATGTATCTCATACCCGGCGGAATAAAATAGGCGAAGTTACCCGCACCACAGCCCATATCCAGCATGACTGTATTAGGTGTGCGCCGGGTAAAAAAATTATCTATGATGAAATGTTTGGATTTTTTTTCGCCAAAAAATGATTGCGATAATCGGTAGATCCAGCCATATTTCAAAACAGATCTAATCCCGGTATTGATCTCACTCATGGTCAAATTTCCCGGGTTTCGGGCCGAGCAGTTTTTGAAGTGGATTAATTATGATTCTCATCAACCAGCTGGATTGGGACTGAATCACTGCAATCCGCATGGCCAGCATGACAATCGGCACCATCATCAGCCAGTTCAGAACCGATTCTGTCACTCTAATGTAAACGTCAGATAAAGCAATATCGTGGAACAGCGATACAAAAAACTCAGCCCAGAAAAGAAAACCGTAAATGATTACGATCACTAATGCGGTGAATTTAAGCATTTTGTCAATCTCGGGCCTGAAGTTAAGCCGGAACAAATAAGGCAATAAAAATAAAAAGAAAATATTTCTATAGTCAAAACTGTTCTTAATAACGAAACTGAACACCACCAGTACCGCACCGCATAGATAAAGCATGCCAGACCAGCCAGCATCCTCATTCTGACGTGTAAATTCAGGCTCATCAATCTTCACCCTGTTGGCCCATATTATTCCAGTCACAACGCAGACTAATGCCATGCAGTAGGTGGCTAAACGCGTAGTGTGGCTGAGTTCATTGCCGAGTCTGGCAAACAGTAATTCACCGCCCATGGAGTAATGCCAGGTAATGTTCGGAATAACGCCGATTAAATGAGATACATCCTGCCAGTTAAGGTAGAGATAAAGCAAAAACAAAAGCATGGTCATCAGCAGTAAAGTGAATTTAGTTCTGTTTGCAGAATAATAAAAAATCAACACCGGCAGTAAAACAACAGGATATAGTTTTAATATCGCCGCCAGAAATATAATCATGCAGCCAAACCCGTTTAATAACAGATTACCGGGATGTATCAGATAAAAACTCAACGCCAGCAGAGTGAATATCAACAAATCTGCATTGCTACGTTCCAAACCCAGCATAACTGCCGGTGAGATCAAAAAACACACTGTAATCAACGATTGAACGACTGATGATGGCGAGATAACGGCAACTGCGAAAAATAAAAACAGGGCATTTATCAATAATGCAAGCCAGGTAATATCGTCACGCGTCAAACCCAGCCTGCCAATTTCAAGCCATAACAAACCGTAATTATGGGCCCGGCCCCAGGGATCACAGGGGTTCTCAATTACCACATCGATTCCCATTGCAGCACAATCAGAACCGGCAAGGATGAAGTAGAAATCAGCAAAAGAGGGTATTAAGCCGGGTACCGATATATATAGCCAGTTCCCGGTCATATAAAAAAACGCAAAGACGCAGTAACAGATCGCAAAGCATGTAAAAACCTTTATGAGGCGTTTATTATTATCAATCAAACCTCTCATTTCGGATCAACCAAGCTAAACAATCCTGCCCGCGATCGACTTTAACAGTTTTTAGCAGCGCCTGGCAAAGTGACACCCACCGCCATTAATCTTCCTGCTCTAACTGTATTCGCATGGCTTTAAGTTCTGCAACTTCATCAGCAGCAAGCTGCGGGTAGCTCAAATCAAGGCTTGACAGGCTCTGTTCTATAATCCTCGCTACCTGGAGTCGCATGAAGGGCTTGTTGTCTGCTGGAATGGCATACCAGGGTGCCCAGGGTTTTGAGGTTGTCTTCAACATTTCCTGATATGCATTCATATACTCGGACCAGTAGCCCCTCTCCTTGACATCGCCGGATGAAAACTTCCAGTTTTTTGACTCATCCTCGATCCGTGAAAGAAATCGATTCTTCTGTTCTGCCATTGAGACATTGAGCCAGAATTTCAATACAACTGTTCCGTTTAACGCCAGATGCTTTTCATGATCATTGATTGACTGATAGCGCTGACTCCAGATACCCTCACTGATCACAGGCAGCATCTGGCCAGCCAGATATTCAGGATGGACACGCACGACCAGCACTTCCTCATAATAGCTGCGATTGAAAATACCGATTCGACCACGCTCGGGAAGCGCAATGGCACTGCGCCACAAAAAATCGTGATCAAGTTCGAGTTTAGAGGGCTGTTTGAATGAGTAAACCTGGAACCCGGCCGGATTAACGCCGCGCGTCACTGCCCGGATCGTTGAGTCCTTACCGGCTGCATCCATGGCCTGAAAAATCAATAGCAATGAGTATGTATTTTGTGCATACAGAACCCGCTGCAATTTGTCTATTTTCTTTACAGTTTTAGATAACTGCTTTTTTGCGCTTTTATGATCTGGTACCTGCTCAGGCAAGGTCGGCAGTGACTCAATTTTCAAATTACCCTGCGAGGGTATTAGATATTCGTTTTCAATTGCATTAAATTTCATGGCTTTAAACCTTTCGTTGTCCAGCTGGGTTTCAGGGTCCTAAGTTTAATTCCGGCTGCATGATACCGCTTTAATAAATACTCAAGATCAGGACCTGTAGCTTGATTTTACTCAAAAAGCAGGTTAACCCGTTACGGCTCGCTTAGCGCTTTGTTAATGACTTTGTATGTATCTCTGGCGATCATTAACTCTTCGTTCGTGGGAATGACGTAAACATCAATCTTGCTTTCAGCCACGCTGATTATACCTTTTTGGTCATTAATAAATTGCCGGTTTAGTTTTTCACTGATGGTGATGCCCAGGCATGCCAGTTGTGCACATACCCGGTTTCGGATCGTCGCGCTGTTTTCACCAATCCCGCCGGTGAATACGATGGCATCAATTTCGCCGTTCATCTCAATAAAATATTTACCAATATATCGTGCAATTCGCCTGCAAAAGATCTCAATAGCCAGCCTCGCCCGCCTGTCCTGTTTCTCGGATTCTTCTTCCAGCAACTCCCGCATGTCGCTGGTTAATCCGGATATGCCCAAAAGACCGGAACGCTTGTTCAGCATTGTATCCAGATCATTGAAGTTCATGCCTTCTTTTAAATGCAGGTACTCTAAAATAGAAGCGTCAACATCGCCACTTCGAGTTCCCATCAACAAACCCTCCAGTGGTGTAAAGCCCATTGAGGTGTCGATTGAAATTCCTGCCTGAATTGCACAGGCAGAACAGCCGTTACCCAGATGTAATGAAATTATATTGGTCTGAAATTTTTCAAGGCCAGTCAGATTACGATATTGGTAGGCTATAAACCGATGCGAGGTGCCGTGAAATCCATAGCGCCTGATTTTATATCGACGATAGAACTCATAGGGTAATCCGTACAGATACGCCTGCTCGGGCATGGTCGAATGAAATGCTGTATCAAATACTGCAACCTGAGGCAGCTTTGGTCCAAGTATTCGCGTCACGATTTTGATGCCTTTAATATTGGCTGGGTTATGCAGTGGTGCCAGCTCGACACAATCTTCTATGCCCTCAATGACTTGTTGATCAATTAATATGGATTTGCGAAAATGTTCACCACCGTGGACAATTCTGTGTCCGACAGCGTGAATATCCGCATATGCGTTAATTTGCTTTATTCCTGATTTTTTTGAAATCACCCAGGATAAAACCATTTCAATAGCACTCTTGTGATTGGCGATAGGATCGGATTTTTTGGTGGTAGGTAAGCCCGGCACTTCGTATTGGATCAAGGATTGCGAGCCAATACGCTCAACTTCGCCTTTGACCAGGCAGCGATCGCCGTTACTTACCAGTGCCTGCGAATCGGTGTCAATAATTTGAAACTTTAATGATGATGACCCGCAGTTTAAGACGAGTATATTCATAATTAGTCATCCTCTGGTTTTAGCCTGTAATCCTGCTTTTTTTAACCGAACGTGGCTCTCAGAAGTCTTTAAAATCCGTCCAGTCCGGTCATCACCGTTGAGACCTTAGCCCGCATTTCTCACCACCCTACTACTGCGACGGTCCCTTGCCGCGCCCTGTGGGCATTTTACTCGGCCAGGGTCCTCGACATAGCGTCAACGATGCCTGCGGGCCCTTGTGCCGGCACATATGCTGATAACATAATGCCGGCCTGTGGTCGTAAAACCCATACAGGACGCATCCTTTAACCGTCTCGCTACGAAGTCCGGTGAGAAATGCGGGCTGGCCAGATGCAAAATGAGATTCTGCCGGTATAGCGCTATTTGCCTGTTTGATATCAGATGATGTACATCAAAGGGTTTCCAGCCACCGTCCGAGCAAAGGCGAATAATGATCAACCAGCATTAATGCAAATAGCATGGCCAGGTACTGGATTGAGTAGACAAAGGTTTTCCTTGCCAGCAGATCATTGTAGCGTCGATAAAGCTTGATGGCATAATACAGAAACACAGCATTCAAGGCGATCACACCCACTAAATATAGCCAACCGCTCATCTGCACGGCAAAAGGCATTATCGAGACCGCACACAGTAACAGTGTATAAAGCAGGATATTTAAACGCGTAAATTTTTGACCGTGTGTCACCGGCAACATTGGAATCCCGGCTTTTTCGTAATCTTTATAGCGATAAAGGGCCAGTGCCCAGAAATGTGGCGGCGTCCATACGAAAATAATAAGAAATAAAAGTAAGGCGTCCGAGGTCACCTCGCCGGTAACGGCGGCCCAGCCCAACACGGGCGGCGCAGCACCGGCGGCACCACCAATAACAATATTCTGTGGCGTCGCGTGTTTCAGGTACACGGTATATATGACAGCGTAACCAATTAATGAGATAAATGTGAGGATTGCCGTAAGCGTATTGACCTTTAGAATCAATATCAGCATCGCCGCCGTTGCAAGCAGTAATGCGAAACCCATTGCCTGGGTTGTTGTCAACTGGCCGGTTGGCAGCGGTCTTAGACGCGTGCGCTTCATCACTGAATCAGCGTCGGCATCAAACAGTTGATTGATTGCAGCACCCGCTGCTGAAGCCATTCCGATACCCAATGTTCCCCAGAAAAACAGGGAAAACGATGGCAATCCCTCAACAGCAAGAAACATGCCAACAATAGCTGTAAAAATAATTAAGGCTACAACTCTGGGTTTTGTGAGTTCATAGAATTGCTGCATCTTCGTCTTTAATGACAGATGCTGCTCTTTGCTTGCCGCTGCTTGCATATTCATATCAATTTTGATCTTCACCAGCCTTGGAGACTCTTAATAAACGCCCAAGGTCCTTCTGTATCTCTTTAGGATTTTGCTGAGGGTCGAAACTCATCACCAGATTTCCAAAGGGATCAATAAAATAGACCCGCTGTATACCGTCATCAGGCGTTCCTGATTCTACACGAAACATATCATTAATGACTTGATGTTTATCAACTGGAATATTATATATTTTTACCTGAGAATAATCCTCTCGAATTTCTGCATCGATGTCATCCCGTGTGCCTGAGAGCAGTATCCAGGCCAGCTGAACCCGCTTCATGCGCCGGCCCTGGGTCAGGCGAACCTGGCGTATATTATACAGATTACTCTGGCATACCGAATTACAGCTGGCATGATCCAGAATCAGCAGGGTCCATTTACCCTGAAAAGCCTCAATTCCCACCGTTTCGTCATTATCATCGGATAGCTTTAGTGGCGTTAACGGACGTGCCTGTGGCTGAACCAGTTCACCATGATTAACAAAACTCCTGGGTGTCCAGAAAAAAGGGCCGATAATCGGAAGCACAAACAATACGGCAACGGCGATCAGCATCCATCTTGATCTGTTACGTTGTCGGGTATTTACTTTTTGGTTTTCTTCAGGCTCGCTCATTTTTTTTCCTTATACATAATATACTTATAGCCCAGCACAATGATGATAGTGCCCAGGGCGAACGCCAGGCCAAACCACTGGAATGCATAAGCCTTATGACGAGCAATCCAGGTATCTCCCTGAAACTGCCATATATGCTTAAAACTTCCAGACTGATCCCTATCCAGCAGCAGAATCAGCGGCTGTACTTCGTTATCTGCCATTTTCCTGAATCGCTGCAGGTCCAGCTGCGACCACAGCTCTTTCTGTTCACCGGTATCATCCGGATTTTTAAGATAAAAAGGATCTTCAGGCGCCGGTACAAGCACTCCACTCAAACTGACAGAACCGCCCGGCGTATCAATGACCGGTAAGAATGTCCTGTCATTACCCCAGGCCAACCAGCCTCGGTTTACCAGAATGAGTGTATCAGAACCCGCAATTTTCAGCGGTGTGACCGTATTAACACCGGCAATAGCGTTGTTAACAACATTATCTACAAAAAATCCCAGCTCGGGCAGATATTCGCCGTCCACCCTGACGCGATAATATTGCCACAGGTCAATATCAACGACACTGGACGGCAGCTGACGCGTGTCCTGGTTGAGACGGGAATTTATCATCATCTGTTTTTTTGCTTTGAACGCTGCGCGGTCAAGCTGCCAGAAACCCAGCATGATCATTCCAGCAGTAAGCAGCACGGCCACTAAAGGAGCAACTATTTTTGAGATAACCCGCATTTTATTCAGTAAGAGGAAAGTCTTGTTAACATATACTTGTCCAGTACACCTTATTTGTAAAGATTGAATATATGATCAACTGGATAGTTTTTATTTTATTTGCCCTAACTGGGGTCACTCTGTTTCTAAGCGTCTTATTTATGATGAAAGATGGTGGTAAAGGCACACGCAATGTCAAAGCACTGACTGCCCGAGTAACCATATGCGTTGTTCTGTTCATTATCGTCTTGATAGGAGTTGGCACAGGCAAGATCATTCCAAGCAACTCATTAAATCCACCCGTAGCAAAACAAAGTCTTGAGTAAAGCGTTGAATATGAATGGTAATCAGGTGCTGAAAAAATTCAATTAATAAGACAAGCTATTGCTGACACCCAGCCCACTGTCCCACGCGGATATGTGTTGACTGCATCGTATTCACACATTCGGCGTGTCCAGCAGCGGAATCTGCGCTAAATTGACTGCTGCCGCTATATACGTGGTATTCGTAATGTAAGTCTTCAGCAATTATGTCACTGATGACAAAGAGCTTATAAAACGTAGACAAACACAAATAATCCCAGCCAGACAGTATCAACAAAATGCCAGTACCAGGCTGCACCTTCAAATGCAAAGTGGTTTTGCTCGGTAAAATGCCCCCGGATCACGCGCAGCATGACTATGAGAAGTATTAACGTACCTATTGTCACGTGCAGTCCGTGAAACCCTGTCAGCATAAAGAATGTTGAACCATAAATTCCGGTGCCCAGCGTCAGACCGTAGACGGTGTACGCTTCGTGATACTCATAGGCCTGGATGTATAAGAACGTGGAACCCAGGGCCACCGTCACCGCCAGCCAGAAAATGATTCGTGCACGCTGTCCCTTGACGAAGGCCCAGTGCGCAAAGGTGCATGTCACGCTGGAGGTTAACAGTATAATCGTGTTCCACATCGGCAGCCCCCAGGCGCCAATCGTGGAGAAAAAGCCGGCTGACTGCACCTTCGTGTCCGGCCCCAGTACCTGCGGTCCTTCAGGACCTGCAGTAGGCCAGCCACCGTCATAACCCGGCCATAATAATTCTGCTTCATCCAGCCAGGGAACTGCCAGATTACGCACATAAAACAAGGCGCCAAAGAAGGCTGCAAAAAATAGAACTTCAGAAAAAATAAACCAGCCCATGCCCATGCGAAAGGAGGTATCAACCTGGCTGTTATAATAACCGCCCTCACTCTCGCGTATAACGGTGCCAAACCAGCCAAACAGCATATAGATTAAGACACCGACACCGACAAGCATGATCCATTTGCCCGCAGCCATATCGTTCAAAAGCAGTGCAAAACCAAAAAACAGTACAAACAGTCCAATTGTTGCAACAATGGGCCACTGGCTTGAGTGGGGCACATAATAATCGTTTGATCCGCTCATCTTAAATCCCTAAAACCTCTTTGTTAATGAGATGTCTCTTGTATTGACGCGATATTCTACATCATCCGTTAATTTGCGCCCAGCGTTCGCCTTAATTCTCTGCATATTTTTCTGCATTAAAAAATGAGTAGGATAAGGTTACCGTATGCACGTCGTCAGGCAGGTCCGGATCGATAATAAAGCGCACCGGCATATCTTTTTGTTCTTTCCCCTGTAGTGTTTGCTGGGTAAAACAAAAGCACTCTGTTTTGTTAAAATACTTCGACGCCAGCCCCGGGGTCACGCTAGGAATCGCCTGGCCCGTTACCGCCCGGGAACTCATATTAGTGGCAGAGTAAATGATTTCGTTTATTTCACCGGGATGGACATCGAGTTTATTCACCTCGGGTTTGAACTCCCACGGAATCCCTGATGTAGAAACACTGGTGAACTCCACGGTAACCAGGCGATCGGTAACGATCTGTTCACGTTCAGCAACGGATTGCTCGATCTGGCCGGTTTTTCCGCCAATACCGGTAACCTCGCAAAATAAATCGTAAAGCGGCACCAGCGCGTAACCGAATGCAAACATGCACAGCGTGAAGACCAGTAATTTGGAAACTAAAACCTTGTACATCTGTATTTACAAGTTCCTGCTGCCAGAGATCAAAGCGAACAGCATAGTTGCGCCTTTAGGCTCAACTATGCTGGTAAAGTGTTAATAACAGCATAGCTGCCGCGAAACCAACGAGTATCAGTGCAAGCTTGACATTTTTACGCTTGAGTTCCGGTGTCACCTTGGTTTTTGTCATGTCCACGGCAACTTATTTCACAACCGGCGGGGTTTCAAAGGTGTGGTAAGGTGCTGGTGACGGCACTGTCCATTCCAGACCCTCTGAACCTTCCCAGACTTCCGTTGTGGCTTTTTTACCGCCTTTAATGGTGCTGTAGATGATGTAGATAAAGAAAATTTGCGTCAATCCCAGACCCATTGCGCCAACGCTGGACATGAAATTAAATTCCGCAAACTGCAGATTGTAATCAGGGATACGTCGCGGCATGCCCGCCAAACCTAAGAAATGTTGCGGGAAAAAGGTGATGTTGAAGAAAATGGCGGTCAGCCAGAAATGTATCTTGCCGTGTTTCTCGTTGTACATATGGCCGGTCCACTTGGGAATCCAGTAAAAGACACCGCCCATCATTGCCATGACTGAACCTGAAAACAGCACGTAATGAAAATGTGCAACAACGAAATAGGTATCGTGGTACTGAAAATCCGCGGGCACGATTGCCAGCATTAACCCTGAGAGCCCGCCGATGGTAAAAAGAAATACCACCGCTACTGCATAGAGCATGGGTGTTTCGAAGGTCATTGATCCACGCCACATGGTTGCCACCCAGTTAAAGACCTTAACGCCTGTCGGCACGGCTATCAGCATGGTGGCATACATAAAGTACAGCTCACCGGCCAGCGGCATGCCCACCGTAAACATGTGGTGCGCCCAGACAATGAACGAGAGAAACGCGATTCCCGCTGTGGCGAAGACCATTGACTCGTAGCCGAACAGCTTTTTGCGGGAGAAGGTCGGAATAATCTGGGAAATAATGCCGAAAGCAGGCAAAATCATGATGTAGACTTCCGGATGACCGAAGAACCAGAAAATATGCTGATACAACACCGGATCGCCACCACCGGCCGGGTCCATGACGGCAAAACCGTTCTCTATCGCGCGCGCAAGGCCGATTGCCAACACTGCCCGCTCAAGCAGCGATGCTGCCCCAAGGCACCAGTGCGCAAGGTCCCACGCGATGTCAACGAAGCCGCCCGAGATGTCGCCCGATCTCTGGTGGGGACACCCGCCTTCGAACGCTCCTGGGATGACCGCAAGAAGGTCGAGATGCGGTTTGGCCATCTCAAGACCCATCACCGGTTCGAGCGTCTGCGATTACGCGGCCTGTCCGGTGCCCGAGACGAATTCCACCTCGCCGCTATCGTCCAGAACCTCAAAACAATGGCCATAAGGCTCTCCCGGCCGCCGCCACAGCCTCAGGCGGCATAACACCAGTGGCGGAATGAGAACGGAG
>JAHEKD010000034.1:6947-10711 GCA_024638545.1 Gammaproteobacteria bacterium | reverse complement strand
TTGAAACCCTTGTCTGCGGCACCTTTTACAAAGACCGGAAAAGCGCCGCAAAGTTGAACAACGCCAGGATGTGAAGGCCAGCATGGGGTGGGAATAATGACTTCATCTTCACGATTTAATATGGCCATCAGGGTATGTGCCAGTAATGGTTTGGCGCCGGCATCAACTATGATTTGTGATAATTGATAATCTAACTGGTTGTCCGTTTTAAATTTATCCTGGATCGCTGTTTTTAATTCAGTTGTGCCATCCACCGGCGTGTATTTGGTAAAACCCTGATCGATTGCGTCTTTAGCCGCACTGCATACAGCCGCACTGGTTTGACAGTCCGGTTCGCCCGTGGATAAATCCGCAATATCCTCACCTTGCTCTTTCAGCTTTGAAGCCAAGCTGAAGATTTGAGCGATACTCGATGGTTTAAAACTATTCAACCGGTGGCTTAAGCTTGGCAAGTATGTCTCCCTATTAATTTGAATGTTCTACTCTAGCACGGTTTTATCAGCACGCCTCAGGAATTACACCTGGATAAACTCCTCCGGGGGATGTTAATATTTAACTGCAGGATATCCACGAATGAATCAACACTTCGGCACACTATCAGGCCCCTGTTTATATCATCTAATTTTCAGCAATATTTGATATAAGATCAAGGCGATTTACAAATAAATAAATTATATGAATATAAATAGATTATTAAATTTACTGCTGCTGTTAACGATGAGCGCAACTGCTTTTGCACAAAACAGGCTTTTGCAGTTTGTTGAATTACATAATGAAGAAAGAGCTTCATTAGGTTTGAGTGAGCTACAGTGGTCGGACGAACTGGCCGAGCAGGCACAGCAGTGGGCAAATGTAATGGCCTTTAAAGATGAGGCCAGCCATAGTGGCAGCGGGCAGGGCGAGAACATCTGGTTTGGAGATAATAATTCCGCGACAATAGAAGACATGTTCGAATTATGGCGCAACGAGAAACAATTTTATATTGAATCTCAACCAGTTCCTGAAAATTGCAGTCAATCATGGGATAAATGTGGTCACTATAGCCAGATTGTCTGGTCACAGACGACACATATTGGTTGTGCGGCCGCCGCCTCTCAGACTAATGATTATGTCGTTTGCAGATATGATCCGCCTGGTAATATCCAGGGTCAAAGAGCATACTGAGCATTTTAAGCAGGCATCATTTTGGTAATTTTTCGATAGCACATCTTAATTCAGGTGCTTAGAATTCTGGCAACTGCCAAATGAGTTTAATTAAAATCCATGGATGACAACTACTTACTGCGGTTTAACCGGCAAATTTTATTGCCGCAGATCGACATAAAGGGTCAGCAGAAACTCGGCCAGTCCCAGGTCACGGTCATCGGACTTGGTGGTCTGGGTTGCCCGGTTGCCACCTATCTGGCCGCTGCGGGTGTGGGGCGGCTGGTCTTGATAGACCATGATGTAGTTGAGCTGACAAATCTGCAAAGACAGCTTGCCTACACGGATGCTGATATCGATAAACCCAAGGCATCAGTCATCATGAAGGTGTGCAAAAGTATTAATCCCACCTGCAAGATTACCGCTATCCAACAGCGTTTTACTCCGGAACAACACCAGAGTCTTGTACTGTCAAGCGATGTCATTGTTGATGCAACTGACAATATTGATGCACGAAAAGCGGTTAATCTTGCCTGTGTGACGGCAATAAAACCGCTGGTTTTTGCAGCCGCAATCAGGATGGAAGGGCAGCTTACTGTTTTCGATCCCCGTGCTGGTGTTAGCCCCTGTTATGAATGCGTTTTCGGGGATATAAAAGTTAATGAGAGCTGCAGCGAAGGTGGAATTTTAGGGACAGTTGTCGGGACACTTGGTTTAATGCAGGCAACTGAGGTGATAAAGCTGATTGTCGGCATGGGACTGTCGCCGGTTGGCAGGCTGCTGCTGTATGATGCTTTGAGTTGTGAATGGCAAAGTATAAATATCAATCGCAGAAATGATTGTCCCGTTTGTAATTTGAGCATTGGGCGATAACAAATTTGAAATCCGGTCATTCAAGTGACAGCTTTTACCGTAACCTACCTTTTTTTAGCGAATTCAGCGAAATTGATAATTTAAACGGTTTTTATTCCGCCCCCGATGACTGGCTGATTATTATCGCCGACATCAAAAACTCCACAAAATTTATAAATGGTGGCCAATACAAGCAGGTCAACATGGTTGGAGCAAGCTGTATCACTGCAGTTATCAATACGCTTGGGGATATTGATATTCCTTTCGTTTTTGGCGGTGACGGCGCGACTATTCTGGTGCCAGAGCATGCAAGAACAAAGGTTGTTACGGCTCTGGCCGGTGTCAGGTTACTGGCATTGAAGGAATTTAAGATCCAGTTGCGTATCGGATTCGTTCCTGTCAGGCAGGTACTGGAAGCGGGTCGGAATGTCCTGGTTGCAAAATTTGAAATCAGCACGGGCAACACACTGGCGATGTTTAGTGGTGGCGGCACAGAGCTGGCAGATAAATTAATCAAAGCTGACGTTCATTGTCATAAATTTGCAGTTTCGGATAATCACATATCCGAGCCCCCTGACTTAACGGGACTGTCCTGTCGCTGGCAGCCACTCAAGTCAGCCAAGGGCCAGATGATTTGCCTGCTGATTCAGGCACTGGATGCTAGAACGCACAGGCGTCATCGAATTTTAAGCGAAGTTTTATCCTGCATTAGCGAAATACTGGATAATAATATTTCCAGTTCTAATCCGGTTACCGAACCGGCCCTGAGGTTTGACTGGCCTCCTGATGGCCTCAAAATGGAGGCTGTTTTGACCAAAGGGCGGCAGTCATTTTTCAGGCGGTACCTGTTTCTTTTGTATCAAAGCTTTATCCAGTTGATATTAGAGCGATTTGATTTGTCCGCAGGCGGTTACAATGCGGTGGAGTACAGAAAAGAGTTGCGATCTAATGCAGATTATCGCCGTTTTGATGACGCCTTGCGATTGGTCCTTGATTGCTCTGAAGCTCAAACCGAGATGATTGCTGATATGCTGGAAAAGCGCCATGAAATCAAAGAAATTGCATACGGCATTCATGTAACAGACCAGGCACAGATGACCTGTCTGGTACTTTCACTTGAGCATAAAGCGCACATTCATTTTATTGATGGCAGTGATGGCGGATTTTGGGCGGCGGCGGTGGCGTATAAAAATCAGCTCAACAATCTCAAGATCCAGCCGTAAAATTCACCTTGCGCTGGGCCACATTTCGAATACACTGACTAATTAAATATTCCAGGTTGACAGAAGATGTTCCCAAAACGGGCATTCCCGCCTCGAGGCTTCCCGGAAACGGAGTTTGAACAGCGACTTGTACGAGTCCAGCGAGCCATGCACGACAAAAGACTTGATGCAATCGTGCTGACCACTGAACCCCATGTACGCTATTATTCTGGTTTCCACACCCAATTCTGGCAAAGCCCAACCAGGCCCTGGTTCCTCATCCTGCCCGTGAATACCCGACCGATTGCCGTTATACCAGAAATCGGTGTTAGCGGCATGCAGGCAACCTGGGTCGAGAATATTTACAGCTGGCCCTCACCTGTACCTGAGGATGACGGTATATCGCTTCTGGCCGGCGTGATTGGGCAGTTACCGACCCGTTTCGGCCGGCTCGGTTTTACTCTGGGTTTGCAGTCTGCATTGCGTATGCCGGTCAATGATTTTTTCAGCTTAACAAAGCGGTTGAGCTCTCACGAAATAATCGATGTCGCCCTGCTAATGCACAAG
>JAHEKD010000034.1:6392-6937 GCA_024638545.1 Gammaproteobacteria bacterium | reverse complement strand
TGCTAAGCGTTAAATCTGAGTTGGAAATTAACAAGATTCGCCATGTCTGTGAGCTGACATCAGAGGGGTTTAACGGACTGCCGGGTTTCGCCCGGACGGGTGATACACAGCGACAAATTTGTCGCAAGCTGCGTCATGAGTTGCTGGACCGAGGTGCAGACGACATCCCCTATATGATTGCCGGTTCGGGTCAGGGCGGGTACGATTCAATCATCATGGGTCCGTCTGATGATGTGCTGTCTGATGGTGATATCCTGATAATCGACACGGGCGCGGTGTTTGACGGGTACTTCAGTGATTTTGATCGAAACTATGGATTCGGGTCGATAAGTAACGCGGTTGAAAATGCTTATCAAGCTCTCTATCAGGCAACACAGGCCGGCCTCGACACTGTAAGGCCAGGTATTGCGCTTGATGAAATTTTTATGGCGATGTGGAATGTCCTCGAATCAAAAGGCGCACAGTCAAGTGATGTTGGCCGTATGGGCCACGGACTGGGAATGCAGTTAACTGAATGGCCGTCCATTACTGCAGGCGACAAAACG
>JAHEKD010000034.1:627-6382 GCA_024638545.1 Gammaproteobacteria bacterium | reverse complement strand
TATGGTGTTGACGCTGGAACCTGCAATGAGTTTTGCACCAGGTAAACAGATGGTCCATGAGGAAAATATTGTTATCACCGAAGACGGAGCCAGTCTGTTATCCTTGCGCGCCAGCCCGGTATTGCCGGTGATCCGGTGAAGTATCAAGCATCATAAAATGCTGCGCTTCAGCAGGCCTCTTGCCGACCAGGCATCATTAACACTTCCGGCATGTGTACTGATTTCTTTACTTTAATCCAACAGGCTTATCCACAGTCGCTTGAGTAAATTATCCTTAACCCGCATTTCTCACCACCCTACTACTGCGACGGTCCCTTGCCACGCCCTGTGGGCATTTTACT
The DNA here is from genome assembly GCA_024638545.1 of Gammaproteobacteria bacterium. Taxonomy (GTDB): domain Bacteria; phylum Pseudomonadota; class Gammaproteobacteria; order Arenicellales; family JAHEKD01; genus JAHEKD01. The sequence continues at coordinate 6,041 of JAHEKD010000034.1, read as the reverse complement.
CGGTCAGGGTCCTCGACATAGTGTCAAAGATGCCCGCGGGCCCTTGTGCCGGCACATATGCTGATAACATAATGCCGGCCTTTGGTCGTCAAACCCATACAGGACGCATCCTTTAACCGTCTCGCGACGAAGTCCGGTGAGAAATGCGGGTTAAACGTCAGAACGCAGTAAGTAAAGATTATTCACTGCCCTGTATAGAAATTAACATTAGCAGCGATCGGATCTGAAAAGATGACGAGTCCGATATTTGTCATATTACCTAATTTTCAATTCTCGAGCCTGTGGATTATCAAGTAAACGAAAGGCAGGAAATAGAAATAAATTTTAATAGTTATGTGATCGCAAGCTCTGTAGAATACACTTCCCTTTTGATGATTAATGGAAAAATGAATGGCTGAAACTCCATCCACCATGCTTGCACTGGGTACGCGGGCACCTGCCTTCGAACTACCCAACATGAATAAACAGGCCGGGGCATCGAAGGTGAGCCTGTCTGATTATCAGAATCAGGCCGTCATGGTTGCCTTTATATGCAATCATTGCCCGTATGTCGTATTAATTGCGTCGAAACTCGCCGAAATGGCGGTAAAATGGCAGCAAAATGGCGTCAACCTGTTCGCAATTAACAGTAATGATATCGATCACTATCCGGCAGATGCGCCTGAAAAAATGACTGAATTCGCGCACAAGTATACATTCAAATTCCCTTATCTTTATGATGAGACACAGCAGGTTGCCAAGGCTTACAAAGCAGCGTGCACGCCTGATTTCTATTTATTTAATTCAAGTCATGAACTTGTTTATCGTGGACAGTTTGATTCGGCAAGGCCGGCTAATGGCCAGCCAGTGACGGGCTATGACCTTGATAAAGCCGTAAAAAACATGATTAATGGGCAAACAATTGAGCAAAATCAAACAGCCAGTGTGGGTTGTAGTATAAAGTGGAAGGCCGGTAATGAACCTCAGTGCGGTTAGGGCGATAGCAGACGTAGTTAAGATGACAGTGTCTGAAGAGCAAATCAGGTCGGCGTTAACTCAGACAGTTGACAAGGTTGAATTTGATGAAGCTGAGATTTCCCAGCATGGGAAAGTCAGGGATAGTTTTATCATTAACAATAGCAGGGTTATTGTTGTTTCAGATAGAGTCAGCGCATTTGATTTTATCCTCGGCACCATCCCCTATAAGGGAATGATTCTCAACCAGATTGCTGCCTGGTGGTTTAATCAACTGGAGAAAATCGATATAAATCATCATCTTATTTCAACGCCTCATCCTAATATTTCAGTCGTCAAAGATGCGACCATAATACCCATTGAGGTGATAGTCAGAGGCTATTTAACGGGCACAACCACAACCTCCTCCTGGTATGCTTATGAAAATCTGGATCGAATGATCTGCGGGATAGAGATGCCGGAAGGCATGAAAAAGAATCAGAAATTTGACAATATCATACTCACACCAACGACCAAGCCCGACCGTGGGCACGACCGGGGTATCTCTGCAGAGCAGATAATTGACCAGGGTATACTCAAACCATATTGTGAACTGATGTGCCTGAATGAGGAGGAGATCTGGCATAAAATTGAAAAAACTGCGCTGAAATTATTTGCTTTCGGACAGAAAATTGCCAAAAAGCAGGGGTTGATATTGGTTGATACCAAGTATGAGATGGGCGTTGACCAGGACGGCGAGTTAATATTGGTCGATGAAGTGCACACGCCAGATTCCTCTCGATACTGGATCAAGCAAAGTTATAAAACACGATTTGAAAGAGGCCTGGAACCCGAATCACTGGACAAAGAATTTGTTCGGCAGATGGTTGTCGACGCGGGATATGACGTTGACAGCGATGAGGACCCGTCAAAGTATATGACCGATGAGATCCGAATCAGTGCCAGTGAAAAATATATTGAACTTTACGAAAAGATGACTGGTACAAAGTTTGATGTGCCTAAGACAGAGTCGATTCAAAGTGTCTTACTGTCAATCGCCTGAATTTCGAAACACACCCCATATGTTAACTGGTCTTATTGCAGCGATTTTGGTTTCTGTAAATAGCGTCATTCCCATAGACACCCCGACGGGTAGATTTTTGCATAGTTGAGCGGTTATCGGTTTCGAGCCTTCAGGGTCTGCCAGTATGGTGTGGTTTTGATTACGTCTTTGAAATGGTTTTGTTTGTACTGCCTGAACAGATCAGCAGCTTGATTCGTACGCAAGTGATGCTGAATTCAGCTACTCGTGCACGGCGACTGGATCGCCAAGTGACTCAAAATCCGGTTCAACCCCCAGTCCCGGCGCATTCGGGGCATAGAGCCTGCCGTCCTTTGTCAGCGGCGGCGGTGTGGCGGTCGTGCCGATGACGTAGTTGTGCAAATCGGTTGAATTAATCAGGAACTCCTCCGGTGTCGAGGCTGCAAAATGGGCCAGCGTGGCGGTGACGATCTCACCTCCCCACGTGTCTTCTGCCACAATAGGAATTCGATTATCGACGAGAAAATCCCGCAGCTTGCGTGATTTAATCAGGCCGCCCTGCTTGGAAATCTTTAAACAAACTACTTCAGCGGCTTTGTCTGCGACCACTTTTTGAGCGACCTTGATGTCAGTGACGCATTCATCAAGCTTCATTGGCAGATCAATGCGCCGCCTTACCTGCAGGCATTCATCATAGCTGTGGCAGGGTTGCTCCATGTAATAGTCAAGATGCCTGGTGGCACGGCCCACTCGCAGTGCTTCATCAACACGCCAACCCTGATTGGCATCGGCGAAGGCTCTTTCGCCCGCCAACAGGTTGGGAACAGTTTGTATTATCCGCTCGATGTCTGTTGACCAGTCTGCACCCACCTTTATCTGAAAGTCACGATACCCCTTATCGCGTAGATTATTCATCTCAGCTAACATTTCTTCAGGGGGTCGCTGTGGTGCGACCATGTACAGTGGTGCCCCGTCGGTGAGTTTGCCGCCCAGCAGCATCCAGACGGGTTGTCCGGTGACTTTGCCAAGAATATCCCAGCAGGCCGCGTCAAATGGCGCTTTGGCATATCCATGCCCCTGTATGGCATGATCCATTATCTGCTCAATACGGGCGGTTTGTCTCGGGTCTTCTCCTAATAGGAATTTGCAGAGAATGATAGCAGCGGCCTGAACGCCCTCGCTGTGCGCCGCCATATAATTATCGCCACAAGGGCAAAATTCCCCGCAGCCGCTTATCCCCGCAACAGTGTCAATGACAACAACACTGGTCGAAGCGATTGATATGGCGTGACCGCGTCCCCAAGCATAGGTACCGTTGACGTAGGGTAAATCTTTTTTAAAAACCGAAATTTTGGAAATTCTCATAACGTCACCACGATATTGCCGGTGTGCTTTTTGGTCATAAACACTTGCTGCGCTTTGGCAAGCTCCTCCAGCGGGAAACTTAACGCCAGCATGGGTTTGAGTTTACTGTTCTCGATGAGCCTGACCAGGCGGGTCATTGTACCCGGCGGGACTATAGTTGCACCGGTCATCTGTAAGTCCTTGTAAATCAGCTGCCTTAAATCAAATTCAACGCACGGTCCGGCAATGGCGCCGGAACTGGAATAGCGGCCTCCCTGTCGAAGCGCCTTTATTAGAGGCATAAACATCGTGCCGCCAACCACATCAAGCGCAACATCAACCTGGCCGTTTGCGGCATCAACGATAGCGTCTTCCAGAAACGCTTCATTTCTGTCAATGACTTTCGAAACGCCCAGCTTAAGCAGGCCATCAGCCTTACCGGCAGAAGCTATGGCGATAATGGATGCCCCCCGATGTTTGCACAATTGAATTGCGGCACTGCCTACCCCACCGGACGCGCCGCTGATAACAGCGCTTTCGCCCGGCCTTAAGTTTGTTCGTGCGATCAGGTTTTCGGCGGTAGTATAAGCACACGGGAAGGTGGCAAGCTGCGCATCTGAATATTCTGATTCTATTTTCAGCGCATTTTCGCTGCGGACCTTTGTATACTGGGCGTAGCCACCATCACATTCCGAGCCGAAAAAGCCCGACTGATTGGGGTTGCACCAGTCACCATAACCTAAAAGCCATGGATCAATAATCACTCTTTCACCGATTCGACTTTTCGCAACGCCACGGCCAATAGCAACGATTCGTCCGGCTACATCGGCTCCCTGTATGCGCGGGAAGGTTAAGCTGGCGTTTCCCCAACTGGCCCGGGTTTCATCGACATCACCGAAACCGGCTTTACCACCTTCATCGGTGATGCCTTCAGTGACCTTTTTCGAATACCAGGCGGTGCGAGTGTTGATGTCAGTATTATTAAGTCCGCAAGCGCCGACCTCTATGAGCACCTCGCCTCTAGCGGGTACAGGGGTCGGATAATTTTCAACATATTCGAGTTTGTCGAGTCCGCCATGGCCGTTTAATAATACGGCCGCCATTGTCTCAGCAATGTGTGTATTCATGTCTTGATTCTATCCGTGAAACAGGAATTTCGGCAATGACTTTTATATTTCTACCCGTACTCTTTATGGTTTAATACCAGCCCGTGCGTGCTTCGAAACGATGAATTTATGTGCACACTTTTTTAAAAGTAGTCACAGGCACCGCAATAATAAAATTTGTTAAAATTAAAGCACCTGTACATTGCCAGCGAATGCGACGCCGGGGTATTCGTTGTTAGTATGGGGTCTGTTTTGCCGGTTTAAATGACCTATTGCGAAGCAGCCGTAAAATGAAATTAAGCCGGAGGGTGGATTATGGAAATAAATGCTGATTTTTCTAAGCGCGTCGTCGTTCACAGTGAGCAGCTTGAATGGCTGTCATCTCCGATGGCCGGTGTTTCAAGGCGAATGCTGGATCGAATCGGCGATGAAGTCGCACGTGCAACCACAATTGTAAGGTTTGATCCGGATAGCCATTTTTCACCTCATGTACACACAGGTGGTGAGGAGTTTGTAGTTCTGGAAGGCGTCTTCCAGGACGAGCATGGCGACTTCCCGGCGGGCTCATACATTCGCAATCCCCCGCAATCCAGTCATACACCCGGATCTAAACCTGGTTGCATAATATTCGTAAAACTCTGGCAGTTTGATCCTGAAGATCGCAAGCAGGTTCGTTTGGACATGAACAACGCGGTCAGCATAAAAGATCCAGAGCGGCCAGGCGTCACCGTTACAACCCTGCACCACGATGAACGTGAGGATGTCTCAATGGAATTTTGGGAGCCGGGTGCCTTGATAAAGCTCCAATTACCCGGTGGTGGAGAGGTTCTGGTTTTAGACGGTGATTTTGAAGACAGCGGCGATACGCTCAGGAGACACTCATGGTTACGTACTCCGGCAGGTGGCAATCTGAATGCAAAAGCGGGTCCAAATGGCGCCAAAGTCTGGATTAAAACAGGTCATCTGAGGTTTGTTCAGCCGCCTGTGGC
>JAHEKD010000034.1:0-617 GCA_024638545.1 Gammaproteobacteria bacterium | reverse complement strand
AAACCACTCTTATCAGTCAAAGAAAGCAGCGATGGCTAAAAACAAAATCTGACCCGAGAATGACCGGAATTACCATTCAACCGCAGTCAGATTCATTGCCTTATAGTCAGTCATATCCACCAAAAAATATTTATATGAAGAACGTGTGCAGATCGGAATTGACTGATTCCAGCATGAGTTCAAAGGCGTTAAGGATCTGGGTTGTTTGACTGACTACATCAGAACCGGCCACTTCACCTATTGCCGGATCAATGCCTGCAGTGCCGCCAATGGTTATAAAATCACCAACTTTCCCAATATGATTATAAGGGCCGACAGGCACCATGGTGTCAGGGGGTGTTGATTTTTCAACTCGCATCTGGTTTGCCTCACTCGATTAATTGCTAACAATACCTGAGCGGTGATTGGTTATTTTAACTTGTCTATTAAGCGTACTCGGTTTTATCCGTTATTAGATTTATTGCAACCGGTCAATCCGTCATTGTTACTAATCTAGCACCGAATAAATCTGATTTCGGGATGAGGCAAGAAAAATGAGTTTAAAATATAAAATCTGAAGCGCAACGTGCTGATCGGAAAAATCATGCGTGCGAGCGTTATATCGTATGGCGTCCAGA
>JAHEKD010000525.1 GCA_024638545.1 Gammaproteobacteria bacterium | reverse complement strand
TGTTTGCACGTGTAGGTGAGCCCCGATGCCCCAAACATGACGTCATCCTTGAAGCGCAGACTGTGAGTCAGATGGTTGATCAGATGATGGCACTTCCCGAGGGCAGCAAACTGCTGCTGCTCTCACCCATCGCCAGGGACCGAAAAGGGACTTATGAACAGACATTTTCTCAGCTTCGAAAACAGGGTTTTGTGCGCGCGCGTGTTGATGGAGAATTAATTGAGCTGGCGGATATCAAGAAACTGGAGAAAAACATCAAGCACGATATCGACGCTGTCGTTGATAGACTGATCGTTAGGCCGGGACAGGAGCAACGGCTGGCAGAATCTGTTGAAACCACCCTGGCACTGAGTGACGGTACAGCCGTCGCGAGTATATTAAGGGACGGTAATTTTCCCGAGGGCAAGGAGCTGCTGTTTTCTGCCGTTTATTCATGCCCGTATTGCGGATACAGCCTGGGCGAACTCGAGCCGCGCCTGTTCTCCTTTAACAATCCGGCAGGCGCCTGTGCCGGTTGTGATGGCCTGGGCGTACAGCGCTATTTTGATCCGGGCCGGATTATATCTGATCCTTCCAAATCTTTGGCAGAAGGCGCCGTTCCCGGCTGGGATAAACGCCATGCCTATTACCATGGTCTGCTTACCGGCCTTGCAGATCATTATCAGTTTGATTTGCAAACCCCTTTTGGGGAACTTGATGAGCAGGTAAAAAAAGCCGTGCTGTACGGTACGGGTGATACCGTAATTGAGTACTCATATCCGGGCTACAAGAACAGACGTAACAGTAAACATCGCCATCCGTTTGAAGGCGTCGTCAATAACTTTGAACGGCGTTACAGGGATACGGAATCAAATTCAGTCAAAGAGGATATGGCACGATACATCGCCTCTGATACCTGTGTAACTTGCAATGGCAGCCGGTTGAAGGTTGAAGCACAGAATGTTTTCATTGAAGAAAAAAGCATTAATCAACTCACGAACATTACGGTTGATGAGTGTCTTGATTTTTTCAAGGCAATTCGATTAACGGGCAAGCGGGCTGAGATCGCTGAGAGAATCATTAATGAAATCATCGATCGATTGGGTTTTCTCTCGAATGTAGGACTTAACTATCTGTCAATGGATCGTTCGGCGGACACACTGTCAGGTGGAGAAGCCCAGCGAATCCGGTTAGCCTCTCAAATAGGTTCCGGTCTTGTCGGAGTGATGTATGTGTTAGATGAACCCTCTATCGGGCTTCATCAGCGTGACAATGCCCGGTTACTAAAAACGCTTTTTCGTTTGCGGGACCTGGGCAATACAATTATTGTTGTAGAACACGATGAGGAGGCTATTCTGAGTGCCGATTACCTGCTGGACCTGGGCCCGGGTGCAGGTCAACATGGCGGCCACGTGGTGGCCAGCGGCACACCAGAAGCGGTTCTGAAAAATAAAGATTCAATTACCGCACAATACCTCAACGGTATCCAGGAAATCCAGGTGCCGGCTGCCAGGCATCTGCCGGAAAAAGACAGCCAACTCAAAATAATCGGGGCCTGTGGTAATAATCTTCAGAATATTGATGTCAATATTCCAGTTGGGTTGTTTACCTGTGTGACCGGCGTGTCCGGCTCGGGAAAATCAACCCTGATTAATGATACCCTCTACCCTGCTGTCGCAAAGGCGATTAACAAGAGCCGATTACAGCCCGCCGGCTATCGCGAAATCAAGGGTATAGAAGCCTTTGATAAAATTATTGAAATAGACCAGAGCCCGATTGGGCGAACACCCCGCTCCAATCCTGCCACCTACACGGGCTTGTTCACTCACATCAGGGAGTTATTTTCACAAACCCAGGAGTCACGGGCACGTGGGTATGCGCCAGGACGATTTTCATTCAACGTAAAAGGCGGCCGCTGTGAGGCATGCCAGGGTGATGGATTGATTAAAGTTGAAATGCATTTTCTCGCAGACATATTTGTACCCTGTGATGTTTGTGGCGGCAAGCGCTATAACCGTGAAACACTTGATATCCGTTTTAAAGATAGAAACATTTCCGAAGTCCTGGAAATGAGCGTAGAAGAGGCATCGGAATTCTTTTACGCCATCCCGGCAATTAAACGAAAACTGGATACCTTGCTGGATGTGGGGCTGAGCTATATTCAACTTGGTCAAAGTGCGACAACACTTTCCGGCGGTGAAGCTCAACGAATAAAATTATCAAAGGAATTATCCAAACGTGACACGGGCAAAACCCTGTACCTGCTCGATGAACCAACAACAGGTTTACATTTTCACGATATCAAACAGTTGCTGAAAGTCATCCATCGACTGAGAGATCACGGTAACACGGTGATAACAATCGAGCATAACCTCGATGTAATCAAGACGGCAGACTGGATCATCGATCTTGGGCCGGAGGGTGGCAAGGGTGGCGGGACAGTCGTCGCTACAGGTGCACCCGAAAAAGTGGCCAGATCAAGAAAATCGCATACCGGTAAATTCCTGAAAAAGGTGCTCGGTAAAAAACACTCTGCAATCGAGGCCGCATTCAAACTGACTGCCTGACAGCGCATGACTAAGTTATTGAACTATACTAAATCCGGACAGGGTCCTGAATTGCTTATCCTCCATGGACTGTTTGGATCATCATCGAACTGGCGCGGAATTGCAAAAGCCCTTTCCTCAGATTTTACTGTATTTGTCCTGGATGCGCGAAACCATGGCAACTCC
>JAHEKD010000524.1 GCA_024638545.1 Gammaproteobacteria bacterium | reverse complement strand
CCGGTACGCAGGAAAGGCATTTCTGGGTTCCACTGTAAACTGCGTCGGCACGCCAGGCATCGACAGCAACTTCGATCCCGCCTAAGCCGGTGACTGTATCAACAATGCTGAGCATGCCGGCATCAGCAGCCATTGCACAGAGTGCCGCGGCGTCGCTCTTAACGCCGGTCGAGGTCTCTGCATGCACGAATGCAATTGCCTTGGCAGCAGGATGTTGTGTTATCGCATCGTGTGCTTTATTCAGGTCGACTGCCTGCCCCCAGGGATCTTCAACCATGATAGGCTCGGCACCGATACGCATAACATTTTCTCTCATGCGCGTGCCAAACACGCCATTCTGCATGATGATGACCGAATCCCCGGCTTCTATCAGATTAACGAAACATGCCTCCATACCGGCTGATCCCGGCGCCGATATTGGCAGGGTTAGCTGGTTCTCGGTCTGGAAAGCGTATTGCAGCATTTGTTTGGTTTCATCCATCAAGCGGATGAACTCGGGATCAAGGTGGCCGATAGTGGGGCGGGAAAGTGCTTCACTGACTCTTGGGTAGACGTCAGACGGGCCTGGGCCCATCAGCGTTCGCTGCGGAGGATAAAAGCTCATAAGGTTGCGTTCCAGATTAAATAAAAAGGGATTATCTTCTGCTGCCGTAGTAATCGCCCATCACCATTTCCAGTTGCATGGCAAAACGCACGGCATTTTCGTAACTGGCATCTTTCTGCTCTTTCTCCCAACGCAGATCGATGCCTGTCTCAAGGAACAACCACGGCCTAAGGAATTCTCGTATGTAAGTGAAATTCAATCCGTATTCGGGAATTGAAACTTCATTATCTTCCTCACCGCGGACGTAAACGCGTGATGAGATTCCCCGAGAGCGGGAAAATGAGTGATGCCATGATGTACCGCTAATCCACTCCCATTGCTCCGATTCCTCAGTATATTTAGCATTGGTATCCCATTCGAATATGTCCCGATCACTCAATATCTTGGTGAAGTCTAATCTGCTGCTGAAGCCGAATTTCTCATCATCGCGCCAAAACAGGGTCTGCGTGGTGCGCCAGAAGTTGTTATTGCCGGGCTCAAACAAATACCGATGCCTGATTTTTGCATACGGATTAAATCCGCTGCTTATTTTGGCGCCGACTGAATAGTCAAAGCCATTGTTGAGTCTGCCGGGATCACGATAACCGAGGCCCAGCAACCACTCATCGTCATCATCATTGGTAGAGCGCAATCCAACGGCACTGATACTGTCCTGTGCTACTTCAGTGTCGCTGATATAGCTGTCTTCCTCAACCCTGCCTATAAAAGCGTTCAGGCGTTTACTTGCATTCGGTAATTTGGCGCGGATCCGGACTCGTATTCGGGGATCAAAGCCCTCATATTCATCCTGCCGGAATCCTAGCGAAAGTTTACCGCTGAAGTCAGTGTCATCGAATTCGTATTCGTCTCCAAACAGACTATCAAGCCAGGCAACTGAGCGGCACATACCCTGATGGGCGCCGCTGCGAATTCGGTCAACAATCTCATCAGTAGGTGCTTTGCTGACACATTTTTTTATACGTTTCTCGCGCTTGCTCTGAACATTTGCCAGCGTATTTGCTGTCTGCTCGGTTGTGCCATTTATTTTGTCTGCAGTTGCTTGTGCATGTGACCCCAAGGGCACGAAAAAAAACAATAGTAAGACAGTTCTCAGGCGGAGCTGGTAATTACTGTTGCGCATGCTTAGTTTACTGACCGGGCCCGACATCCCTAGACACCACCTGTTGACATCCAAAATCATCACAGATTAGAAGTTATCATAGTCGTCCGGCGGATAATATCTTTCGCGGGTAATTTCAGATGGATCGAGCCGTCTGGCGATTAAATCTTCCACGTCTTGCTCTACACGACCTATAAATTCTATTTGTTCCATTTTCTCTGCAGATGTTTTTAAGGCATTTCCCCAAGTAGCCACATTGGAGGAATCTATATTGCGTACGTGGTTGTCCTGAGCCCACTCGACAGAAATCCGCTTGCCAAGATTATAAAGTCGTTCGGCCGCCTCCTGTTTATCTTGCTGCCCGGGCAGGCTTGCTACCAGCAGCTCAGTCATGCGATTCCAGCCCAGGGGATAGAGCATGGAACCCTGGTAAAACCGTTTTATCCAAGTCAGATGCCTTTCGAGCATGGCCATACTGGGGTTCGGATCAGTGGTTTGATGATAAATGTCTACAAAAAAGGCTCGGCTAGGAATATTTTCCGGCCAGCTTCGGCTGCTGTCCACGGTCGCACAGGCGATTAAGGCACCACACAAAATATATGTGAATAATTGCTTTATTTTCAACATGTTAAATAACATAAATCATGCAATATATCGTAATGTAATGAATTTGCGTAATGGTCGGTTTGTTAAGTTTCGTAACATTGGTCAAAAACGCATTCTATAGTTATTGGTATCAGTGTCTAATTACTCTCGAATCCGAAGTCGCTATTCGAGGGTATGGTTCAGTAAACCAATTCTCATTGAATAGCAGTTGCAGCGACCTCGCAACCGTCGGCTTCGCAAATAGAATAAATTCCAGCATACAGGTAAACAATGGACCTACGTAAACGACGAAGCCAAGAAAAACTGCAGGTTGCCCTCGCGCATCACTTGCAGAGCAAAACGATTGACGAAATCACCATCGGTGAGCTTACCCGCACTGCGGGCGTCAGCCGCCAGACATTCTACTCTAACT
>JAHEKD010000523.1 GCA_024638545.1 Gammaproteobacteria bacterium | reverse complement strand
TGACCCTGTTGCCGGCATCTTTGCCAAGGTAGGCTTCCAGGATATTCACGGTGGTGCTCTGTTTGTCAGCTAACTTGCAGACAATACCGAGCGCCGGTTTAAGCGCATTTACAAACTCAAAAAAAGATTCGGAAAATCCGCCGGCTCTGTTTGTGGCCCATGAGGCAAGCATGCCATCACGGTTATCGTTAGATGGATAAAAACCGGCTTCAAATGAAATCACCATCGCATAGTATTCAGTGCATCCCGCCTGTGCCAGCTCATTTAATAATGGAAACTGCTGCCAGTCGCCAGGTTGATCCAGGCGGTAGCGCAGGTATTGAAGCTCATTTTCGAACATAAAAAAGATAGGGCTTTTCAACCAGTCCTGCCGGTGACTGTAACCATGCTCAGAATGAATCATGTCGAGTCCATCGACGGCCGTCCATCTGATAGATTGCGCTTCGACGAGTGGATGCAGTGTCGGCATGCCTATGCTCATTCGGTAGATCTCAAGCGGTCCTGAGATTTGCTCACAAAGCTGTGAAATAATGGTCTTTAGTGAATCGCCTGCTAATGCCTGATTGAGAATACGATCTTTAACGGCCGGGATATCAAGTTGTTCTATCATCCTCGTTGCGGGCCAGCGGATAACGGATTATGTCACTTTCTTGCGTGCACATATGCACAGGTAATCGTGTGCAAACGTGGCTGCTGCAATTGCGGTGATTTCAGATTGATCAAACGGTGGCGAGACCTCAACCAGATCCATGGCGGTATAGTTCAGATGTTCAAGGCCACGAAATATTTCCAGCGCCTGTACTGTAGATAAACCACCCACCACGGGGGTACCGGTGCCTGGCGCACATGATGGGTCGAGGCAATCTATGTCAAAGGTCAGGTAAGCCTGGTGATCAGCGACAATAGCACTGACTTTTTCAATGGTGGCGTCGATGCCGTTGCGGTGAATCCAGGGTGAGGTGATTATATTAAATCCATGATCATCATCATTGTGCGTTCGAATTCCGATTTGAACCGACCGTTCGGGGATAATTAAGCCTTCATTCGCCGCCCTTAGAAACATACTGCCGTGATCGATTCGCTCACCATCGTCTGGCCAGGTATCGCTGTGAGCGTCAAACTGGACCAACGATAGCGGGCCGTATTTTTCAGCATGGGCGCGAAGTAACGGATAGGTGATGAAATGATCGCCCCCGAAAGTCAGCATTGAAGCACCGCTGTCGAGAATTCCTGTCGCGTGAGCCTGCAGCACGCTGACAACGTTTTCGGGATACCCGAAGTCAAAAAAGCAGTCGCCATAATCAATAACGGCGAGATGATCAAATGGATCGAAACCGTACGGGAAGGCCTTGAGTTCAGCCAGCTGCACCGAGGCAGCCCGAATGGCGTTTGGCCCAAGGCGTGTGCCTGGGCGATGGCTGGTTGCGCAATCATAGGGAACACCGCTGACGACCACATCAACGTCACTTAGATCACGCGAATACTTGCGCCTTAAAAAACTCAAAGCGCCGGCGTACGTCATTTCCGATTTTCGGCCAGTGGTCTGTTTGGCTCTGAATGCCTGGTCGCCTGCTTGCTCTATGTCATCGATTGTGTCAATGGACATGCCCTGTTCCCTGAAGTTTCATTGTTTGATCATCTTTAACCAGTCCGGCTTTAGTTGTCAACTGATCAGAGTCTCTAATACTTCCTCAACCGGAGTGTACTGACGTTTTTGTACACGCGCCGCTTCTTTGAGTGTCAGCAAACCATTATAGGTCGTGAGTCCCCTGGCCAGATACGGGTTGCGTTTTAGGGCAGCGGTAACGCCATGATCTGCAATCTCCTGGACATAGGGCAACAGCGCATTGCCATAACCCTGCGAGGCAGTCACCGGCGCTGCACCTGGAATATTGTCCACACAAAAATGGCGAATGCCATCAACTTCATAAACGGGGTTGTTCCAGTTCGTGGGATGGCAGGTCTCGATGGCGCCGTTGGTATCGCAGGCAATATCAACGATTACGCAGGTGGGTTTGAGCTGCTTTAACATCTGGCGGCTGATCAGGTGGTCAGTGCGCGTTTTATCCCAGAGCACACAGTTTACGATCATGTCAGCATCGGCCAATGCCGCTTCAAGCGCATCAAGGTGATGGACTGTAAAATTTTCAGCCGGCCAGTTTAACTTACTTTTAAATAACGTGCCCGGGTAGTTGTCAAAGCCCATGACCCTGACCCCCAGTCCAAGCAGCGTCCTTAATGCACCCTGGCCAACGCCTCCCAGTCCGATAACGACGGCCCTGCATGCCGGGGCATTGAAGTGAGGAAAAAAATGATGCCCGCTGCCACCATGGCAGGCAAAGGTCAAACGAAGCCCCTCAAGTGCACCAATTTCACCGGCTAACGGACAGTTGGGCGAGCCGTACTGATGAATTTCTTCCGCCGCTATGGAAATCAGCCCGTGTTCCAGTAGATAGTCGAGCTGGACCGGATCTGCCGCGCTGTGCAGATTGGTGAATATTATCTGTCCTGGCTGCAGGTAGCTGAATTCCTGCGGAAGAATTTCCTTCACCTTGACGATCAGCTCGGCACGCTTGAACAAAGTCGGCGCCTCGTTGACGATGCTTGCGCCTGCCTGTTGGTAATCACTGTCAGCGGCACCGGAGATCAGGCCTGCATTGGATTCAACTATTACATTATGTTTAGCTGTTAATTTACTGATATGATTGGGTAATAATGCAAC
>JAHEKD010000033.1 GCA_024638545.1 Gammaproteobacteria bacterium | reverse complement strand
AGCACAGACGGAACATCCACTGCTGCGCCAGAGGGCGGCGTCCGAAGCGCCCCAGATCGCAAAGGTCCGAAATGAGTTAGCCACCCGGTTTGCTGTTGTACCGATGCAGGCTGAAGAACCGATCGGCCACGACCACCTGATCACTCTATGCCGGCCGTCGCCACCAGCAAAACTCGAAGGACCCCGTCATGTCGCTATTTGAACGTTACCTCACTGTCTGGGTTAGTCTCTGCATCGTTGCAGGCATCGCACTTGGTCAGTTTTTCTTTTCTCTATTTCATAAGATCGGCGGCATAGCGATTGCCAAGGTCAATCTGCCCGTCGCGGTGCCGTGCTGATCGAAGTGGCGGCAAGTCATGGTACGAGCGCGGCGCTGCCGTAAGGCGTCACGGCAAAGAGACAGGGTGCGCTAAATGAAAGAGTAAACATGAAACGCGTTCTTTTACAGAAGGATTGAAGTTTATGCTGGAATATTCAATTCTAGCAGTGTGTCGGACTTGAGTAGTAAATCTTTTCGCACATCTGCTTTTTAACATTTTTTATCTAGTTTTTACCGAATCGCTTCTGTAAATTTTCAATTTCTTCTGACAATGCCCGATCTATTACAAGCTGCATTCCTAATTGAAGGCAGGACTAACCCACGTTTACGCAGTCAAGCCGGTGAGCTTTCATTGGTCGCAAAGGAAGACTATGTATTAGGGCAGGATACATCGCCGGTTATGGCGACTTTCACGCATATCGGTAAACCCAGCCGCTTCACAGATGGGTCATATGGTGTGTACTATGCCGGAATTACCCTCGATACCGCTATTGCCGGAGTAAAGTTTCATCGTGAACGATTCTTGAGATTTACCAAAGTACCACCGCTACAGCTGATATTACCTAGCTATGTCGGCAACATTAATAAGCCGTTGCTGGATATTCGCGCTAAGCCCTACAAATAATTCTCAAACTCCGATGTAAAAACGTATCCGCGTTCTCAGAAATTCTCAACACTGTTCTGTTGTTCTGCAAATCTCCTGCATGTTCACAAAATATTCCTTTATTTTTGTTTTTTGTTTTGTGAAACATTTCATAGATTCGAAGCCGTAAATAGAGCAATAATTAACAAACAAAGCAATATACCAATACTTAGAACACGCAATAAATATGGAGGAATTATATGGCAAGGTCTGATTTTAACTGGATACCCATCAATCAAACATTCAATAATAGCAATCAAAGTTTCACTATAAATTTCCCAATAGAGGGTAATCTAAATCCTGTAGACGACGGTTATTTATTGATCACGGCACACAACGTTTCCCATCAATCGCACCACATCCTGATTAACAACGTCCAGTTGTCTGGATGGGATATTCCTATTCACAATCCAGGCTGGCAAACGTGGATGGATCGTATTCAGCCCGGGGTGCTGCATACCGGTACGAATAGTTTGACCATCACTCGTGGATCAAATGACGACTTTACCGTCAAAGACGCGGTGGTACATTGGCGAGAATGACCTGATGTCAGCGCTCCACGCCCGTGCTGTAGGATCCGTATCAATTGACAGTCCGAGCATGTGATACGAATTTTACCTTTCCAAAAGGCGAGGGGATCAACGGCATTGTGAAATTAACACACAGCGTTTTTTGGGTGTTCATGCAGCAGTCTGCAACCTGCCTGGTTTGGGCAGACATTAAACTTCAGTATTCAAACGCCGGAAGCTTGGGACAGCTGCGTTGAATGACTGGCAGTTAGCTGTTGTCTAAAAATAATCTTGGTTTTTTATGTTGCTTGACAGGGTTAAGTTGTCAAAGCCGGATCTTGGTTTTTTATGGCATGTTTATCATGTTGCTCGCCCAACGTGACAATACCGCATAAGGCGTTTATACTCCCTTTTGCCTGATAAATAATGTAGGTGTGCCTGTTACAGTTACGTATTCGATCTGGTTATTGAAATCAAGGTCGCCGTGGTTGTGGCAGTCAGGCGCTGGTTACCAACAAGATTGTGATGAGGCTGAATGAAGTGTGTGATCTATTCCGGGCGCCAATAATCGGTATCATTACCTGGTGCTGGAAGATGTGGTGCAAGCGATCTATACATCAACCAGAAGCCATCAACAATTCTGATTTTTATTAACATTGATAATTAATCGTGGATCAAGAAAAAATTTTAGACTATCTGGTTAGTCATTCCATTTTTAAGGAACTAACCACTGAGCATCTTAAAATTCTGACGCAGTATGCGCAGGAAAAAGTTATTGCCGAAGGCGAATCGCTGTTTAAACAGGATGATAATGCCGAGCACTTTTTCGTCGTCAGAGAGGGTTCGATCACGATAGAAGTGCCGTCGATATATGGGCCGCCGCTGGAAGTGCAAACCATTGGGCCGGATGAAGTGTTGGGCTGGTCCTGGCTGATTGCACCCTATACCTGGGCCTTCGAAGCCACCGCCAGCAGCGAATCACAAGTACTGGTGTTCGATGGAAAAGAGATATTGTCCCGCTGTGAGAAACAGCCTGAATTTGGTTATGCCCTGATGAAGCAATTTGCCGGATTAATGTCGCAGCGGCTGGCTCAGGCACGGATTAAAATGATGGAGTCCTGGGCGCCGGCCGGCTGGGCCTGAGACAATCGCATCGCCCACTTTTGTTAGAACTAGCAGAGAGTATCCAAAATTCCGGTAGCGTAATATCAGGCAAACTCTAACTGCTTTCAAGAACATCATAGAAAACGTTCTTGTCTTTGAGCACAAGGTCCTCTCAATTTAGAAAGTGATTCGTTTCTCAATTTTTAAATGAAAAATGGGAGGATTACATATGGACAGGACAGCGCTCAGTACTGGCGCACTTAAATTACACGCAAAAATGCCCCGGAAATTGAATGACGATGTGACCCACAGTCACCTACGTAACCTAATGAATCATAATATTATTCATTACTGAATACCGGATCAGGAATTGAATACAAGTTCCAACAAATTTGGGTCAAATCGATATGCAAATTAACAAGCAGGGCGATGATCACCTCATTTTAAACGGCTTTAACCCGCATTTCTCACCACCCTACTACTGCGACGGTCCCTTGCCACGCCCTGTGGGCATTTTACCCGGTCAGGGTCCTCGACATAGTGTCAACGATGCCTGCGGGCCCTTTGGTCGTAAAAGCCATACAGGCCGCATCCTTTAACCGTCTCGTTACGAAGTCCGGTGAGAAATGCGGGTTAATTATAAAAGTGTTTTTACAATGCCGACGCTAAAAATTATTGTCGCCGCCCCGTTTAATACCATCAATGCCCGGTCTTTCCAGAGTATCCCCACAGCCAGCCAACCGGTGACGCCTATCCTATAAGGTCAAAATACAGATTCAATGGGTGGTTATCCGTCGCTGTTAACACCATGGAAATCAAGATAAATACCGCTGCGGCCCATTTTATATACCAGGATAAATCGCCTTTAGGGGTGATTTTTTCATACTATTAAAGGTTTTTCGCATCAGGCTAACCTTGTTTAATCCGGCCTTAACAATCTAATCGAGTTCTGCCAATAATTTCAACAGATGTGGTGAAATTTCCTGTGATGTCTCGAATGCAGGCTGGCCACTGTCAGTGACAGCCGTTTTAGTAAAGCGCCCGAATCGGTACTGTTTGCGTTTAGAAAACAGCGCGCGTTTGAATCGAATAATCAGATGATCCGTATTATTGATTTGCTTTAACCGGTATCCGGAAATCTCTTCATTATGTTCAATACCGATTTTTTATTAAGTGAGAATTTTCCATTGACGTAATACTCTTATTTAAATACAAAAGTAACGCCAGAGGGTCGGCAAGATATGCCGACCATAGCGTTCACACAGAGGAGGAGTCTTTCAATGTAAGGCTTTTGAAGCCCTGGTTATGCAGGCTTTATGATGCTATGAGGTTGGATGCTGAATTTTGAACAACCTGGTTAACTGATTTAGCACTATTTTCAAACCATAATTTGTACTCTTCGCTGGTTTTTAAGGCCATTGCCATGTTTGTTTTGGCTGCTTCGGTATAGATAACTGCGTATTGATCAGCCAGCTTGGCCTGTTTCTCAACCAATTCCTTAGGATCTTCAGTTGACTTCAAAACGTTCACCTGTTGTTTGCTGCCGCCAGCAAGGACATTGCCTAATTCTACCTGGCGTTCAATGGCTTTATTGAGGACACGCGTGTTTAATGAGATCAGTTCATTCGCGCTTTTTAGCGCAGTTTGGCTCATGCCGTCGAAGAAATTTTTCATACCGTTTTGCATCATTAATCCAAAAAATGTGTTTGTTAATAAATTGTGCTTTGCACAAATACGATTATAGTGCATCGCACAATAAATGCAAGTATTTTATCGTATTAATGGCAGGGGGGGTTACACTGGCAGGCCTAAAACCAACATTCGTGTCACCTGCTGCCGTCTACGGGTTTAGCTACCATAATTTGGCACGAATTCCCCTATTCCGGGCTTGAAGTCCAGTTGTACGATATCGTATTGTTGGATTTCAAAAATCTACCTCTGAAAAGTCGATGCGGCTTAGGCTGTTTTAATTGAACGCCTAATTTTTTTTTATAGAGTTTAGGCTTTAGATTTTCCAAATCTTTAATGCTGTTTACATTCATGCGACTGAACGCTTCCTCTACGTCATGATGATTCCAGGAACGGTTGGGAAACAGTCGTTTAAGCTCAGACTTCAATAGCAAGTGCATTGCCAAATATTCATAACAGTGCATTTCTTTTCTCCTTATGTTAGTAAATCAATTTTTCCTCTGTAAAACAATGAAGAGAGGTTTCATTAATAATACATGCAAATTCTGTGCCAATAAAAAAATACTAAAAAAATGCATTATTTTCATATATTTATAGGAATTTTATCTCTATAGCTTAGAATTGTTTTTGCACTTTATTAGTACAAATGCATTGATATGTGCACAGCACCACAAACTCTCGCTGTGGACCTCTATGTTAAACAGCGTCCGAATGTGTACACCATCAGCGTGTAAGTCATGAACAGTTTTGAAAATCACCTGTAGAAAATATTAATACCAATCAATCAAATATATAAACCCAACGTCCAGGTAACCTTCACCGTCTGGTTCACTGATAGTACAAAAAACTGTCCATATTTTCTCGCTGTTCAAAATACACATTTAATCTAATACGGATTGATAATTATCAATGACAGCTGAGTGGTTTCGGCTTGATTCTAAAAGGAGGCTTTATAAATTAACCATTAAAAGTTAACTATGTTATTAAATATCAATTACAGCATGCGCTCGTTCCGGGTTATTAAATATATAAGTGCCGTGCGCAGGGCATTGATGATTGCAGGCACAGCTTGCGGGCTTCTTCTGACAGCCATTTCTGCAATGGGTAGCGGCTACGAAGCCAGGAGCTTTTACTACCCCAAGTATGAGGGATACAGGCTTGACTGGTGTCTTGAGTGGGGTAACAAATGCGGCAGTCCAGCCGCGAACGTGTGGTGCCGGCAGGAGCATTATGATCGTGCCATTGACTGGAAGAAAGCAGATAATATCGGCACAACTTCTCCGACAAAGGTGATTAGGGTGGGCAGGATCTGCAGCCAAAGTCACTGCGACAGCTTCGAGTGGATCTCATGTGAACGTTTTTCTGACAAATTGAGCTCGGTGAAAGCATGCCTCAATATAGGGAATTAGACGGGCGCCGGCGCTCCCACCTGCATCGGTGAAGACGGGCATAATTATAGCAAAGCAGGGCAGTCCTTTGAGAAAGGGGAAAATGTATGGATTCTGCTCAGGTTGAAGAGTCCGAGGACCGGCAGACGGATATGGAATGTTCCTGCCCAAATTGCGATTCGCGCTCGCATACCGGGGTAATCAGTGATAGCAGCCGTGGGTGTTCGCGCATCGACACTATTGCGACTTCATGACTACTTGGTGTTCGGTAAGTATCGCACCCTGTTCTCTCCACGAAACCGAAACAAACCTGGACCAAAGGGCCATCTCAAGAACTCATCCATGGGCGATGTCACACCAACCAACCAGAGTACGAGAGCGAGGAATGCGGGTTAGTATGTGCCAATCACTATCAAGATCTCAGGATAGCTGCGTCTACAGAATGGAATAGCGCAGTGGTATGAGATTGTTTGTGTAGATTCCTAAATATGGAATTTAAGTTGTCAACACCGCCACCTGAGTTGCTACAACATCGCAAGCTCAATATTTGGCACCCGATTGGCGGCAGGATTACTGTGGATATAGGCGACCTTTGATTCAAGGGAGTTGATGATGGGCTCCATGAAATTAACGCCTGTGAGCTTGACCGCTCCAACCAACGCACCTGGACTGAACACATTGATCTCGATTATTTTTTCACCAACGATGTCCAGTCCGGCGATAAAAATGCCGTCTTTGGTCAGCTGTGGTCCCACCTGATGGGCGATGGCGCGCATATCATCGGTAATTTCCGGTAATGCACCCTTGCCGCCGGATGTGAGATTGGTGCGGATGTCCCCTTCAACCTGATTTCGACGCAATGCACCAACAGCGCCTTTGTGCTCCAGAATTTTACCGTTGAGCATAAATAACCGGGTATCACCGTGTTTGATGGCCGGTAGATACTCTTGGGCAATCGCATAACCGTCGCGTATCACCGAGGCAATCATTTGATTAATGTTTTCCGGCTGGTCCAGATTCAACATATAAACTTTGCGGCCGCCAGAACCTTGCAATGGTTTAATTACTGCACGGTTTCCATGACTTGCCGCAAAAGCAAGGATGTCGGATTTTTCCCTGGTAATAATTGCATCGGGTCGAACTGCAGCCGGAAAGATTTGCAAATACATTTTGTTGATCGCATGGGTAAGTCCGTCCGGGTCGTTCAATACCAAAACACCATGTCGCACAGCCAGCCTGCCGAAGTTAATTGCTGCCAGCCGCGCCCAGGGGCGCTTGAAAAATTCCTGGGAAGGGTCGTTGCGTAGTAGCAGTACGTCCAGATGATCTATTGAAATGTTCCCTATCCAGGCATCATCCGATTGCAAGGCATCCAGGAAAGTTTTTGGTGTTCGATATTTTCCAGATTTCGGCCGTCTTGCAATAGCGTGCACCTGTTCGTCGATACCGTAGGAGAAATTGGCCAAACTAATATAGGAAACTTCGTGCCCCCGCTTGTGCGCCTCCAGAGCCAGGTGCGTCGTTGTATAATCAGCGACTTCGTTTTCAGTGGCGTTAACGACGATTCCGAGTTTCACTGGATGTCTTCCAGAATAACTTCCACTCGGTTAGTATTTTCGCGGATATGTCTGATCCGTTGCATTGCCTGAGTGGTGTTCAAGTACTTCGGTAGGACTTTTGCAGGTGACAGAATCTTCCGCCAAAGTAATTCCCTTGTGATTTCAATATCGCTGAATGCGATTTTCCCTACCAGCAACGTTTCCAGTGTTTCACCACAAGCGACGTAATCTATGACATCCAGAAACCCTTTGAGATATATCGCATCCTTAGTGAAACCACCTCCGCGAAAAACACGCATCACAATGTTATAGGCATGTCGTTCATGGAAACGGTGAGTTTCAGTGAGTGTTTTAAACACGGTAACAAAATCAGCACCTTTGACCATTTGATCAACAGCAATCACTCTGCCCGACAATTGTCGAATCCGGTTTTCATCCAGTCCGCCGACAAGAAATTCGGCCAGCACTGCGATACCTTCCTGTAACGCTTCGTAGCCTGCAAGACCTGATTGCAATAAGTGCAAGGGCTGGCAGCCACCGTTATGCCAGGTCAGCACGTGGGTGCCGATTTCATGTTGCAGGGTCGGCTCTACCCGGGAGCGACTCACTGCAGCATCACTTCCTATCAGGAAGTTACCGTGTGAAACCATAATGCCGGGTATATCGTCGCGAATCTCCACCATTGAAATTAGCGTCGTATCTTTTTTTTGATAATCTGCAATTTCGCTCTTCGCAAAGTGCGCGAAGCTTTCGGCATCAAGTTGATCTGGCGTGTGATTAAACGGTTGGGACGGATCTATTCGAGCGAGTATGGTATTGGCAGTATCGACCAGTGACTCATCCGGTGAGCCGTAGACTTGCTGACTCTGCAGGACAAATCTTTTGGTATCCCGATCAACCAACATCGAAATCTGCTGATCCATTTCCTGCTGCTTTTTAGAGAACATTTGATGCAGTGCCGGATCATCAACCATTTCGACTGGGATGCTAAACAGCTGCCGCTTTAGTTGCCAGGGCGCGGTACGCAGGGAGCGGTAATGAAACTCCGGGGCTTTCTCGTAACGATCATGCGAAAATTGTTGCCACGCCTCGAAGCTGTTGACCGGAGTAACGTGCAACAGCAGGTCGATCTGCTGGTCAATTTCACTCAACTTCCGGTCGACCTCGATATCAATCGCTTTAAGAGTTTTAGGTCCAAGCTCATGAAAGTGCTGCGGTGAGTAATTGGTGCTGGCGTCGATGAAGCAGAACACTGCACGCTTGATCGCCAACGCCAGGTTGAATCGTAATTCTGCAAACACTTGCGGTAGTATGTCATTTGTCTCGCGATCAATAAAATAGGATGAAATCTCAATACTGATGCAGGCGGCCGGATTGGTTCTCTGGTGTGCCTGATTATCTGTATTGGTGTTTTTTTCTATCAGTATTTCGTCGAGTAGTTTGCTGCTGTTGTCGGTATCGTAGGAGATCTCAATCTTGGGTACGACCGGGAGCGACCATTCAGCGGATACCAGCGCCATGTCCAGTTCTTTCAACGTTGCAGTTGGGGTTTTCCCCGGTGAAGAATGTAGTGTGATTTTTGCCGGTATCTCCTCTATTACCCCTCTGCGGGATGGCACACGCGAAATCTGTATATCTAGTAGCAAAACATTGGAGAAGCTGGCTGACAATAAATGCAGTATCGATGCGATCAATCTTCGGGTTTTACTTCGTTCTTCCGATTCTGAAGGTTCAATGAGCCACGATGCCTGGGTAGTCACCAAATCAGCTGTGCGGCGATAAGTCGGCTCTTTTTGATAGCGATAGAGGCAGAGAAAGGGTTGCGGTCTTTCGATATGGATATTGCCATATTGGCCAATGGGCCCGATAACAGGCTGACCCGTCAACAGGTTTTGTTGCAAAATATCCAGATCGATATCACTCGCATTCACGCTTATGCTACCTGGGAAAGAACGGTTAAAATCGTCCTGGCGCCATGTCGAAACACTTCGCGCAAGGCGATTATTTGTCGGGTATCAGCCTGGCCTGTCCATTCATCCATATAGAATTTCTTAACCTCGATAGCAATCGCACATCCTTTTTCAGGAAAGTGTTCGTGTACAAAGCTGGCGAGGTAGCGGCCACGAAATTTGACGTTCTCCCTGACATCCAGCGTGTGGTCGAGAAACCGGACGCTTCTTAAGGTTTCAATAAATCCATCGACAACATGTTCCCAACGCTCTCGAGGCATCGAGCCTGTGCCAATATTAATTTCCGGGTTCTGCCTCGAGTCTGCAGCAGTGGAACCTGGCCCGCCGCGATACTGGTTATAGGAATGAAAGTCCAGAACAACAACATGACCATACTCCTTGATCTTCTTTTCAAGCAGCTGTTTCAACATGGCGTAGAAACGGTCGTGTTCCATTAAAGAGGCATCGACCAGCTTCGGGTCGGGCAAGTCAGACCAAACCCTCAAGCCCCAGGCGTCTTGCGGGGTCAGATAGACCGCTTTGTCCCGCTCGCGGTTAAGATCCACTTCGAATCTCGACCGTAGTGTCAGGATCTGGGTACCACATACCAGCGTCCAGTAGTCTGAATACGGATCCTCCTCTCTGAACCGTTCCGCTTCGCTTATGGCGAGTAGCGGCACTAGCTCGGCCCGCAGATTGTGGCCGGCATGCAACGCCACACCAATCAACGGACCTTCCCCTTCGCGTACCTGCCAGAATGGGCCGATATCAAGGGACCCTGTCATAGCCATATTCATTCTAGCTTTTGTATCTCAGGTGTCGTTCTATGCCTAATCCAGATACCTGCGGCGATTGTGGTACCAGGATCGAGAGTGATTTTTTGAGCGGCTTCCTGCGAATTAACGTCCAATGCGGCCAATAAAAACATCAGTGTAACGCCTACCCCTTGTAAACTTCGGCTTATATACATTTTGGACGCTCTTTGGTAAATATACCCCGTCAATTCTCGTTAGTGATTATGTTGGTTCGAACTCGTAAGGTTGTACACGACCTTATTTTGAAAAAACCTTGCATAAGCGTATACGTAATGACCGAACCTCTATTGATCTCAGTCCCCAGGAGAAACCGATCATGCCTCATATTATGGTCTTTACATATTCTTGTACGTTCATTGCCAGATCTCTCATTTTCAGATAGCTTAAAAGCTTAGCACACCTGAAGAGAAAGTTCCGTATTGTTCTAGAAAGTCCTCGAGGTGAAAAAAATCATTGACTGGAAACTGGATCGCTTATCACGACGACAGCGTGATGAAATTAATTTACTGGCTGAATGGTGTGATCGGGGGGTGGTTGTTTCTGGGGGTGCTGTCAAATTAAGTGGCTTGAATCCATAATCAAATCATGATTTTCAAGTTTTATTTCTTTTTCTGTACATAGCAAACATTTACAAGACAAAGTCCGGTCGACTTTGACATTCAAACAACCATGGCAGCTTAATAATTCTCTGTTTTTAAAAGATAGGGTAGTTGCTAAGGTAACATTTTAAAATGCAACGCTTCGTATTTTTTAATTACATCTGAAGTTTGATTGAAGTCAAGAAAAATCAACGCATACAGCTATAAAATATTAATGTATGAAGGAAGGGGTTTTGATAA
>JAHEKD010000522.1 GCA_024638545.1 Gammaproteobacteria bacterium | reverse complement strand
AAAAATGGGTATGTGAGCAAGATCGAGCCGCTGTAGTTGCTGAAATTAATCAGGGGGATGGCCTGCTGATTTTAAAGCCCAGCCAGGATCGTCCACTGAGTGTCTACGATTTTGAACATGTTACAAAAATCGCTGATGACTATCTGGCTGAGCATGAAACTATAAATGGAATTTTGATCTCTTCACGGCATTTTCCCGGGTGGCAGGGATTAGGCGCAATGATGTCACACTTGAAGTTTGTCCATGACCATCACCGCAAGATAGAACGAATTGCTGTTGTCACGAATAGCCCATTGGGAAAATTTGCTGACCATGTCACCGATCATTTTATAAGGGCAGAGATAAAGAATTTTGAATATGATCAATACGATGAAGCGCTGCAATGGTTAAAAAAAGATTCCAGCGATTAATCGGGAAAACTAACGTTACTGTCACGCAGACCTGAATCCGTTGACATCCTGTAATTCAGTCCGCTATTTGCGTTAAATATCCGGTCTGTGATTATGAAGTGTGCTAACACTTCAATCATAATGAACGGCAGCCGGGGAGCCAGCTGCTGATTATGCTGATTTTCACTGAAGAGCGCTATTCCCAGGTATAAAAATTAGCCAACTGGTTCAGCAGCTCCTATAATCATCTGCCATGATTGTGCTCACAAATATTACCCTGCAGCGAGGCAGTGAAAATCTGCTTGAAAAAACTTCGCTGACTATTTATGAATCTCGCCGGGTAGCGTTGGTTGGTCGCAACGGCTGCGGGAAATCCAGCCTGTTTGAGTTATTGCTCGGAAAAATCTCACCCGAAGAGGGTGATGTTGCCATTCCGTCCGGTTGTCGAATTGCCCATATGGTCCAGGAAATCACCGAGAGCCACAGGACAGCAATGGCGTACGTGCTGGACGGTCATGAGCAGTTCAGGGCAACCCAGGCCGCCATAGTCGAGGCAGAAGAAACTAATAATCCTAAAGGTTTATCCAAGCACTATGAAACCATGGAAGTGATTGGCGGTTTTCAGCTTGAACATCAGGCCGCACAGCTCCTGCACGGCCTGGGATTTGCCAATGAAGAACTGGGTAAGGTTGTGAATTCGTTTTCAGGCGGTTGGCGAATCCGTCTTAACCTTGCCAAGGCATTAATGAGTCCTTCCGATGTACTGCTGCTGGATGAGCCGACCAATCATCTTGATCTGGATACAACCTTCTGGCTTGAACAATGGTTAAAACGCTACCCCGGCACTCTGATTGTTATCTCTCATGACCGCGATTTTATCGATAATGTTGCTAAAGAGATTGTTCATATCGAAACAAAAAAATTGCATTTGTACAAAGGTAATTATTCAGGCTTTGAAAGACAGCGCTCAGAAAAACTGGCTTTACAAAAAGCCAACTTTGAGAAACAGCAGCGCCAGATAAAGCATATTCAGTCGTTTATTACTCGTTTTAAGGCCAAAGCAAGCAAGGCGAAACAGGCTCAGAGCAGGATTAAGCAACTCAGCAATATGGAAATAGTAGCCAGTGTTCAGATTGACAGCCCGTTCAGATTTGAGTTTGCGGTTAATGAGAAAATGTCGAATCCGCTGATTGCGCTCAGGGATATTGATCTTGGATACGGAAAGAAAAAAGTGCTGGGTAATGTCGGTCTGGGCCTGCATCCGGGCGCACGCATCGGCTTACTTGGTGTCAATGGTGCGGGCAAATCAACCTTGATTAAAGGCATCACCGGCGATTTAATACCGTTAGCTGGTGAAATTGTTAAAGGTGAGCACTGTCATATCGGCTATTTCGCGCAGCATCAGCTGCAAGCACTGGATTTAACAGCGAGCGCATCCGCACATATTCAGCGTATTTCTCCGCAGGCCAGCGAGCAGCAGATTAGGAATTTCCTCGGCGGCTTTAATTTTCATGGTGAAAAGGCCGTAGAACCGATTAAGCCGTTTTCAGGTGGTGAAAAAGCCCGGCTGGCTTTAGCCATTATTGTCTGGCAAAACCCGAATGTGTTGCTACTCGATGAGCCAACCAATCATCTTGATCTTGATATGCGCAGTGCATTAACACTGGCGCTTCAGGGTTTTACAGGTGCCCTGATCGTGGTTTCACATGACAGGCACCTGTTACGCCACAGTGTTGATGAATACCTGTTGATTCATCAGGGCAGGGTCAATACTTTTGATGGAACGCTGGAGGATTATCACCGCTGGATAAGCGCAGGGGAAACAAAAGTAGCGGTTAGATCAGCTCATGAAAAACCTGGCGAGAGTGCGGTCAAAACGAACAAAAAATTGCAGCGAAAACAATCTGCCGATGTACGAAGAGCCCAGGCCCCGATTAAAAACAGAATCAAGCGCATAGAGCGAAAAATCGAGCGGACTCAAAATCGACTAAAGCTTGTCGAAACGCACCTCGGCGATGATTTAATTTATCAGCCGGATCAAAAGGCCCGTCTTGAGGGCTTAATTTTTGAGCAGACAGATCTTCAGAAACAGATTGAGTCTCTGGAAGAAAGCTGGCTGGATTTAAGCGAACAGCTTGATGTGATTCTTTGCAGATAGATCCGGATTCGATTGTGCAAACTGCGGCACTGGAGAACGGCCCGCTCTGGCAGGTGATCGAACTCAAGAGTGCCCGGGACGTTTTAGCCGTCAGTGCCGACGCTGTACGCTGGCCTGAGCGAGGACCCTGACCGAGTAAAATGCCCACAGGGCGTGGAAAGGGACCGTCGCAGTAGTAGGGTGGTGAGAA
>JAHEKD010000521.1 GCA_024638545.1 Gammaproteobacteria bacterium | reverse complement strand
CTGTATGGGTTTTACGACCAAAGGCCGGCATTATGTTATCAGCATATGTGCCGGCACAAGGGCCCGCAGGCATCGTTGACACGATGTCGAGGACCCTGACCGAGTAAAATGCCCACAGGGCTGGCAAGGGACCGTCGCAGTAGTAGGGTGGTGAGAAATGCGGGTTAGTCAGAGAATAATTTGCAGCATTAATTAATAAGGTCAATTGTATGCGCTGTACAGTAGGTATAGAATGAGTAAATTACAGGTACAAGTCAGCAAGCAACCAAAGATGCATTCATCGGTAAACAAACCCACTGACAGACTCAACAGGCCGTTGCGTGATTTACGCATATCAGTGACTGATCGATGCAATTTTCGCTGCATCTACTGCATGCCGAAAAGCCTGTTTGGCCCTGATCATGCGTTTCTGGAACGCGCTCAAATTTTGAGTTTTGAAGAAATTGAAAGAGCGGTAAATGTTTTCGCACAATTGGGCGTAACGAAAATCCGCATCACCGGTGGTGAACCACTGATACGAAAAGATCTGCGTATTCTTATTGAGAAAATCCACTCGGTAAAGGGAATCGACGATATTTCATTAACCACAAATGGTGCCTTGCTTAATGAAAAAAAAGCCAAATCTCTAATTGATGCCGGTTTGAACCGTATTACGCTTAGTCTCGATGCACTGGAAGATGAATGCTTCAAAAAAATTAATGATGTTCAGTTTTCCGTGGCCAAAGTCTTAGAAGCCGTGGAAATTGCCAAACAGGCGGGCCTAAGCCCGGTTAAGGTAAACATGGTGGTCATCAATCATGTCAATGTCAACCAGATACTGCCGATGGTAGAGTATTTTCGTAATCGGAACGTTATTTTGCGCTTCATAGAATTCATGGATGTTGGCACCACCAACAAATGGCAGTATGAAAAAGTTTTTGATGCAAGATCAATTATCGGGCTGATACAAAAACACTATGCCATCGAGCCTGTCGACGCTAACTATAAAGGTGAAGTTGCAAAACGCTGGCGATACAAGGATGGCGCCGGTGAAATCGGCATCATTGCCTCAGTGACTCAACCTTTTTGCACAAGCTGTCATCGGGCCAGGTTGTCAGCGGAAGGCAAGCTTTATACCTGTCTGTTCGCATCCGGCGGCTATAACCTGCGTGATCTATTGCGCAAAGAAAACAATAATCGGCAGGTACTTGAAATTATTAGCCGTCTATGGCAACAAAGAGACGATCGCTATTCGCAGCTACGGGGCGAAAGCCAGTCATCCCAACAAAAAGTTGAAATGTCCTATATCGGCGGTTAGCCTGATCATTCCATCCGATTGGTGCTGTCATCAGGCCAGTCATTGTTCCAGTAATCTGGGCATCAATTCAACCAGATTACAGGGTCGCGTTCGGTAATCGAGCTGTTTAACAATTAACATGTCCCAGGCATCTTTACAGGCACCGGCTGAGCCCGGCAATACAAAAACGTAAGTGCCATTTGCAACACCTGCCAGCGCTCTTGACTGCAAGGTTGAGGTGCCAATTTTCTGATACGACAGCATTCTGAACATTTCACCAAAACCAGGGATTTCCTTATTAAGCAAAGGCCTTATGGCCTCCGGGGTGCCGTCTCGTCCGGTGACACCGGTGCCGCCTGTTGTCAACACGACATCCACACCGGAATTAGATATCCATCCGCTGACAGCAGTTTGGATCTCGTCAATTTCATCCCTGACAATTGCTGTATCGATTACGTTGTGGCCCGCATCACGCGCACGTTTAACCAGTAACGGTCCTGATTTGTCCGTTTTCTGGGTGCGTGAATCGGAAACAGTCAGTACGGCAACATTCACGGCAATAAATTCTCGTTTAGCTTCTGACATCGGAACTCTTATGGTTTGAATCTGGGTTAAAATATAAACCATTATGAATGTAACCGTAAAATTCTTTGCCAGTTTAAAAGAGCAATTCAGTGAACCCGTTATGGACGTTGAGCTATCCTCGGATCAAACCACAGTTGAAGATATCTGGAAGAAAGTCAGTGGGAGTGAACAAATGCCGGAAAATGTGCTGAGCGCAATTAATCTGGAATACGCCCAGGCCCAGCAAATTGTCAAGGCCGGTGACGAAGTTGCTTTTTTTCCACCTGTAACCGGTGGCTGAACACTGATGCACATCGAAATAAGAAAAACCCTCTTTAATCCCTGGACAGAACTGGATCGCTATCAGAGCAATGAGAATCATCGGATTGGCGCCTGCGCCTCATTTGTCGGCAGCATGCGCGACTTCAATGAGGGCAGCAAGGTCAATGCCATGACACTGGACTATTATCCAGGCATGACTGAAAAACAGCTCGAACAAATTATTCAGGCACAATCCAGTGCAAATGATCTGGACGATGCCTTGATTATTCATCGTGTGGGTGAGATACAGCCGGGCGAGACCATCGTGCTGGTTGCCGCCTGGTCTGCTCACCGGAAACAGGCGTTTGATGCCTGTCGTTCAATAATGGAAAATTTAAAGCATAGCGCTCCTTTCTGGAAAAAAGAGGTCACCGATCTGGGCGAACGCTGGGTCGAAAAAAACACAGCAGGCTGAGACACACAGCGGATTTCATGCATCTTCTGATCAATTCAAATTGAACTGATTGTGGTTGATGATGCTAACCCGCATTTCTCACCACCCTGCTACTGCGACGATCCCTTGCCACACCCTGTGGGCATTTTACTCGGTCAGGGTCCTCGACATCGTGTCAACGATGCC
>JAHEKD010000520.1 GCA_024638545.1 Gammaproteobacteria bacterium | reverse complement strand
TTTCATCTTGTCATCCGTTGCATTTGGAGCTAGGTTCTTTATGCAGGGACGAGAGCTCATTGCTACGCTGCTGATTTGATACTTATTGAAACTGAATGTCTACCTCTATTATGCACGATATTGCAAAGGCCGCACTCTGAAAGCCAACCAGGTTATCGTTTTAGTGATGCCTAGCCGGCATTTCCTGATAAGTAACTAAAATGGCACCAATGATTTTTAAATCTCAAACTTATATCTTCATTAATCTGAACTATAATATCTGGAGTTAAGCCTTGGTTATTCGTGATGACCGAAACGACCTTAGACCGTCAACATATACTCGATAAGGCAATCGAGCTTGCCATGGTAAGTTCGTGGGCGGCCTTTAGTTTTTCACAGCTTGCCGATTCCCTGGATTGTTCATTAGCTGATATCGGGCAACACTTCCGTTCCAAAGATGATATGGCCGAACTGTTCTTTGGTCGTGCTGACCAGGCAATTTGGTCGCTGCATGCTAATGAAACCTATCGCACGCTGCCCGACGAAGATAAACTGTTCGTGTGCATTATGCAATGGTTTGAGAGTCTTTCACCCTGTAAACCCCTGGTTAAGGAAATGCTTGGCTATAAACTTGAAGCGGGCCATTTTCATCTTCAGGCCCACGGCGTGACGCGCATTAGCCGAACGGTTCAGTGGTTTCTGGAGGTTGCGGAACGAGAACATAGTGGTTTAAAACGTATCGCTGACGAATTCGCAGTAACAAGTGTCTATCTGATAAGTTTTTCTTGTTACCTGTTTGATAATAGTGAGCGGCATGCCAAAACCCGTGCTTTGTTGAAACGCTTAATTCTTCAGATTGACCGGGGGCATAAATTATTTGCATTGAGTAAAAGTCACCACTGCGGACTCAGTGTAAACAAGGATGCATAACACCGGGCCAATTAAATTGTGGATGTATTAACGCATGCAGTGATCGGCGCATCGGTTGCACAGCTGCCCCTGGGTTCGGCAAAATCAAACATCAGTTTCAAACAAAAAGCGCTTGTTGGTTCTGTAGCGGCACTTTTCCCGGATATCGACTATGTTCTTTTCCCGATTAATCCGTTGGATTTTCTTGCCTATTGGCACAGGGCCGGGACCCATTCCGTTGTTTTAGCTCCACTGTGGGCGTTGCTGCTGGCGTTAGGCTGGCAATTATTTAAGAGCATGAAAAAGCACGGTTTTGTATTCTACTGGATCAGTTTGGCAGCACTGGTGTCGCACATTATTTTAGATAGTTTGACAATGTATGGAACACAGTGGCTGGCGCCTCTGAATAACCACAAAATCAGCATGAATCTGTTATTTGTGATTGACGGTTATTTTACTTTATGCGCTTTGATTGTATTGTCAGCGTTATTTTTCAAACAAAAATCAAAATTTAGGTGGCTGGTTATTCTTATTCCAACCGCTTACTTAAGCCTGGTTTATCAGTTAAAGCATCAGGCCTACCAGGCAGTGGTCAAAGACGATCAACGAATTAGCTTGAATTCGAATCTTACTTTACTGCCGCAACCCTTTTCTCCATATTATTGGCAGGTTATACATCAAAATCATAATGATATTGCTCAAGCTTATTTAAGGCTTGCGGATGACGACATAGCCGCAACGATCAGCGCGTTATCAGGAAAAACCTCGCAACAGGATTATTACCAGCTGCCGGATCAGCTGGCATGGCGTCATTTTTCCCTGTTACCTAAACGCTCACCCTGGCGGGAACAGGCAGAAAAAGTATGGACTCACGAATCATTTAATGCCTTTGAGGACTTCGCCGCCTATCCCGTGTTTTACCGACTTGAAAGTGAAAGCCAGCATACCTGCATCTGGTTCAGTGATTTACGTTATCACTGGCCTAACGCTATTCCTCCATTCCGTTTTGGCATGTGTAAAAATGAAGTTCAAGACTGGACACTATATCGGCTAAGATACTTCAGCCATGAAGCGGTGAAAATGCCGGGAGATTGAATAATAAAAACAATAAGGCACCTGATCTAAGAACAAATATCTTTAGCCCGCATTTCTTACCGAACTACGTAGCGAGATTGCCACTCGCAGTTCGGGGTCATCTCGCAATAGTGCGAAAGCTTCACCAGGCTCGCGGCTGATCTGATGATCTATTGCGTTGACCTTGGGTTTATTCAGTGTAACTTCAAGAACACGGCCATTGCTCTGCTTGCACAAATTCTGACATGCTTAGTGCTTAATTCGGTTATGTAAAAGCTGGCATAACTTCGTTACAAAACAATTCCAGCGACTGTTTTTGATGCCCATGATCCAGCCCCATGCTGGCGTAGTAGATAAATTCGTCGACGCCTAATTCTTCATAGGCCTTTAGTTTACCGGTCACCTCATCCGGTGTGCCAAACATCAGGTTCTTGCGTAACATCTGTGGATCATATTCTTCCCGGTTCTCAAGCGTTGATAAATCAATTGAAGCCGGGAATCCGTTTTTAACATCGCCAAGATTTTTATACAAATTTTCAAACTGAGAGAGCTGCCGTTGAACCGCTTTCACAGGGATTTCCCATCCTTCTTTATCGGCGTATACTGATGTGTGCCGCATCATAGAAAACACAGGCCGGGTGGCATTCGGGAACTTGGCCAGTGAATTTTCCAGATGTTGCTTGTAAAGCTGCGCCTCGGACATTTCCCGCGTGAACGGCCAGGACATGATATTGCAATTGTGCTCAACGGCATAATCATAGGTGATCGGTGAACGCGCGGCCA
>JAHEKD010000519.1 GCA_024638545.1 Gammaproteobacteria bacterium | reverse complement strand
GTCAAACCAGGAGTTAACAAACGTGGCGCCAATAAATATTGAATCCGGAGATGTTTTTACGATTCTGCCTGGCCGGCTCGATTTGGAGCTGGATGTCTCCGCACCCTGGATGGACGGTTTCAAGTTTACCGAAATGGATCATTCATTTACCTGCATAAAGACAGCGACAGCGGATATTCCGATCTTTATTGGGCCGAAACGGATCAAAATGGGAGGCAGCATAAACCTGGCCTCGTTTACCAAGTGTTAAACCGGTATGTGCTTTGATTATGGAGGTCAGTGTAACGACTATTGCGAGTATTTTTCCTGGCTAGGTTTTACCCAGGACCTTTTGGAGAGTAATATGATAAGGCTATTTTAATCTTGAAAAATGAGGCATGCATGAACCCAAGGATGAAGGATTTGCTTGAAGAAATACGAAAACTGGAAGAAGAACTGGTGGATATCCTGAGCAGCCAGCAAGTTGAGTTTTTCTATGAACGTAACGGTATGAAAGTCAAATTTGAATCGGCCGTTGAAGATGCCCATAAAAAATTGAAACTTGGCGTGATAGACTTTTTAAGAAAAAGCCATCCGTTAAATATTATCTCAGTGCCGGTCATTTACGCGATGATTGTCCCGCTTGTCATTCTCGATATAACTATTTCAATCTATCAGGTGCTCTGTTTTCCGCTGTATCGAATAGCAAGGGTCAAGCGGCGAAAATATATATTTGTGGACAGGCATAATCTGTACTACCTGAATATTATTGAAAAATTCAACTGTATCTATTGTGGATACGTTAATGGGCTGATTGCCTATTCACGCGAGATCGTTTCACGAACGGAGCAGTACTGGTGCCCGATAAAGCACGCAAAAAAGATAATTGACCCGCATCGGGCTTATGCCTACTTTTCAGACTTTGGTGATTCAGACAATTATCATCAACATCTCGTAAAAATGCGTGAGATGGTCAGGTCCTCCAAGGATACATAGTACCTTGATGTGTGAATTGCCTCACCTGGTTAATGATGCTGTAAAATCACCATCCGTTTACTCTGAATTTTTTTGCTAATCAAAACATTTTCAGCGATGTAATGAAAATCATGGACAATCCTGTAAATACCGGGCTAAAGTCTTTTTAATACTGCGCCCGGGCCGGGTTATTTCCTGTCCTGTTATTTTCTGTAATCGAAATTACACCGGTCGCTGAATAAGCAGAAGTTCCCATCCGCCTCTGAATTCGGTGTCTGGGATTTGGCACAGAACTCCCGCATTTGCTCGCCCATTGAGTGGCGGAAAAGTGTGAATGGCGATGACTGGTTCTGTAGACAAGCTTACGGTTCGGTAGTGGCCGATTATGGCCGGGATATTCCGGTTTCATTAAATACCTGAGTAACTGAAATTTACAGGCGAGGTGATGGCGTCAAAGTCATTAACACGGCAGGCACGATTGGAGCCAGGGCCGCCATACAGACAGTGTCTGTTAGCGTTCTGGGAGATCTGGCTTATGGTTATGTCGGCGGTGATCAGGCCAGGGCGCTTGACAATGAAGGCATAATGGTCAGCGTCGATCGTAAATAATTTTCAACTGGCACCGGCCCCATAGTAAACTCTGGCGATGGTCGAATCGCTATCCAGTCAGCATACGTCTAACTTGCCGGGTATCTTGAAAGAACTTGGCCTGTCAATCATTGTCTCGACCTATCAGGCCGGGCAGGTAATCATCATTCGTGAACAGAGCGGGCATCTTAATACGCACTATACGCCGATGGAGCGGCCGATGGGCATGGCCCATCAGGAAAACAAACTGGCTATCGGTGGGGCCTTCCAGCTGGTCGAGTATTTTAATATGCCGGCCGCTGCACCCAAAGTGGTGCCGAGCGGAACACACGATGCCTGCTATGTGCCCAGGCGTGTTCATTTCACCGGTGATATCGATATACACGAGATGGAGTATGGTGATGAAGGATTATGGCTGATTAACACCCGGATGTCGTGTTTGTGCACCCTGGATAATACTTATAGTGTTGTGCCGCGCTGGCGTCCCCACTTTGTTACGGCCTACGACCTGAGCGATCGCTGCCATCTTAATGGCATGACGATAAAGGATGGCGAGCCCGCCTACGTTACTGCGCTTGGCAGCACCGATACGGGCGGTGGCTGGCGAAGTAACAAGGTTGACGGCGGCCTGATGATGAACGTTGCCGATAATGAAATTATTGCCGAGGGCCTGTCGATGCCGCATTCACCGCGCTGGCACATGGGAAAGCTATGGTATCTGGAATCGGGTAACGGCGAGTTGGCCACACTTGACCCTGAGACTGGTCAACGTCAGGCGGTTGTTGAGCTGCCCGGTTTTACACGCGGAATTTGCTTTGCAGGCCGTTACGCATTTATTGGTTTATCGCAGGTCAGGGAAACCGCTGTATTTGCCGGACTGCCGCTGACACAGCGTGAGCAGAATCGTCAGTGTGGCGTGTGGATGGTTGATACCCAGTCCGGCAGTATCCTTGCGTTTGTCAGTTTTACCGGTGATGTTGAGGAGATTTTTTCAGTGCAGCTACTGCCTGCCCGAATGCCGGCCCTGCTGAATTTAAACGACCCGATGGTGCGACGAACCTATTCGCTGCCAGACGCAGCATTGAAAGAAGTGGCCGAAGCGGACCCTGGTTGAGGAACGGCTCGAGGCCAGTGATGACAGTCAGCTGCTCTTGCTCCTGCTTGACGGCGTGCAGGACCCGCACAACCTGGGTGCGTGTATGCGCACGGCGGATGCCG
>JAHEKD010000032.1:6451-10954 GCA_024638545.1 Gammaproteobacteria bacterium | reverse complement strand
ACCCAAGTCGGATGTTTTGGTCTTGTCTGCTTTTATCTGAGGTTTCTTTGGCTCCAAAAGCTCAACATTAATCTGTGTGATTCGGTTTTCCACAACACGCACAACCTTGAATCGAAATTTTTTATATTCGACAACAGCTCCCTCCGGCGGTAACTCCCCATAGAGGTGAAGAATCAGGCCTGCCACCGTTTCCGCATGCTTGCGGGTAAGCTTGGTATTCAAGAGTAGGTTAAATTTTGAAATTTCGCACAAACCGTCCACTTCAAATTCTTTTTCGGAGACTCGGTGGACTGACTGCTTGTCAGCAGCGCTGTAGATATCACCAAAAATTACCTCCAGCAAATCTTCCATGGTGACCAGGCCAGTCACGCCTCCGTATTCGTCAACCGTCAGCGCAATCGACATTTTTCGTTCCTTGAAGGATTCAAACAGCTCAGACGCGGGCTTGGTTTCCGGAACAAAATAAGGCTGTCTTAAAAAGCGTTTTAGCGAGTGCTTTTTGCGGTCAAGTTTTTTCAGATCAACGCCCAGTAAATCACGAATATAAATAAAACCGAGGACCCGATCTCGACTTTCCTGGTAGACAGGCATTTTGCTGTGTTTTGAGAGGCGATATTCCTTAAGCACCTTGGTAAGCGGCAGATCGATATCGATAAAACTGATATCCGAGCGCAGCGTCATCACGTCTTCAACCGTTTTGCTGCTGAAGTCAAAAATCTGCTCGATTAAGGTTGCCTCATCCTGATCCAGCGTGCCTTCGCCCACCGCCTCGCGCGCAAGAATTTTGACCATATCCTCGGTAATGATATTTCCCCTGGATCGTTCACTGCCTACAATCATCGTGATTATCCGTTCAGAGACGAAATGCACCATAACCCGTATTGGCATGATAAGATTGCTGAACAGCTCTATTGGGCGGCTTTCCGCGCTTGCAAAAGCAACGTTGTTACGAATGGCCAGTGTTTTGGGCGTGATCTCGCCAAACAGTAGTAAAATTGGCACCATAACCAGTAAATTTATCCACTTACTGTCGGCACCGAGTACCGTAATTATCATGGCCGCAGATATAACTGATGCCGTGACGTTGACTAATTCATTGCCGATTAAAATACTGATGATCAGTCGTCGCGGGCTGGCCAACAGTTTTTCTATAGTTCCAATGCGCGGGTGATTATCTTTGCGCATTTGTTCCAGTTGAAACTTGTCAAGCGAGAAAAGGGAAGTTTCCGAGCTTGAAAAAAAAGCAGAAAACCCCATCAAAATGATGAATAGAACTAGTTCAAGAAAAAAGATGATATCCACGAGGCAGCGCGTTATTTTTTAATTAACTTTAATCGGTATGTGGGCAGATTGTGCATTTTGGTATATATAATATAGCACGTAAACCGCACCGAATTGTATCGCTTTTTGTAAAGAATCCCGTGCTAAAATATTTGTATATATATTTCAATAATTTGTTCAATCTCTAAAGCCAGGAAGCTGTGAAGATAATAAAATCAGCTTCTCATTGCAAAGTTTTATCGAATAGATTGTAGATGACCGCACGCCAGAGCCAGTGATACAGGGTTAACATTTTCGATCAGTAGAGCGCGGTGAATCACAATGCATTTGAATGTTTGGGTTGCTGTTTGTCAAATTTATATGTCGACTAATTCAATGCACATCTTTATAGATCTGTGCTGGTTCACCTAATATTTTGGAATTAGGCGCAACCGCAACATCATCATCTTTCTGTGCGTAGGGCAAGTGGTGCAGAACATGTCTGATACAGTTGAGCCTTGCACGTTTTTTGTCGTCTGACCGAATCACTGTCCACGGTGCAGTAGCGGTATGCGTACGGTTAAACATTTCTTGCCTGGCGGCCGTCACCTGATCCCACCTTCCCAGAACCTCCCGGTCTACCGGGCTTAATTTCCACTGCTTTAACGGATCCTTTTTACGAGATCTAAATCGACGAAACTGCTCTTCCCTGCTGACTGAAAACCAGAACTTAAACATAATAATACCGCTTTCTACCAGCGTATTTTCAACATCCGGCACCTGATCGAGAAATTGCTGATACTCCTGATCAGTACAAAAACCCATGACAGGCTCAATCACGGCACGGTTATACCAGGAACGGTCAAATAAAACTATTTCTCCCTGCGTGGGCAAACGCTGGATATAGCGCTGAAAATACCATTGTCCCCGCTCAGTTTCAGTGGGGATGCTCAAAGCGACCACTTTAGCGCCGCGCGGGTTTATGTGTTCCATAAACCGTTTTATCGTGCCGCCCTTTCCTGCCGCATCACGGCCCTCAAAAATCAGCACCAGTTTCTTACCTGTTTCATTGACCCATTTTTGCATTTTAAGAAGCTCGATCTGTAATAGCTGTTTTTCAGACTCGTATTGTTTACGCTTCATTTTTTTCGTGTAGGGATATCCCGGCCCAATAATCTCTTTTTTTCTGGCTTTGGAAACTAAATCAATAATCTCCTTCGGTACTTTGTCTCCAAGTGATCGATTTTGCAATGTTTGAAGCCTCCTGG
This sequence comes from Gammaproteobacteria bacterium, assembly GCA_024638545.1. Lineage (GTDB taxonomy): Bacteria > Pseudomonadota > Gammaproteobacteria > Arenicellales > JAHEKD01 > JAHEKD01. The sequence continues at coordinate 8,426 of JAHEKD010000032.1, read as the reverse complement.
GGATAAATGATATCGTAATTTTACCTGTAAGTTACCATAGTTGAACTGCAGTAAGTTTACAAGTTAATGTAAAAGTTGTTTACAGTTTATCGATTGATTTAATTATCTTGTGATCGATAGCTACGATTTTACAAATACTAAATCCTATCAGCAGTCAAGGATAAAACTTCCTGATAATTTAAGCGAAATTTTATTACTGCTACTCAATCAATTTTTTCAGGTCCTGATTAAAAATCTTGACCTACCGGACATAATACCAGGCTGAACATTGTTTAAAGGAATGAGAGAGATAGGGAATATCGCGAAGCCTGAATAACTTTCAGGCTGCTGACATGAAATGACCATTAATCTGACACAATTTTGTAATATTCCTAATATATGCTAAAGACGGATTATACCATTTAAGGAGAAATTTAATGGGCGTCAGTCTGATCGTAAAAAAACTGAATAATATTTTTTCAGTCAGCAACAACAAGAAGAACAAGCACTATGATGGCATTCAAAAACTCTTGAATAAACTTGAGATAAAAGAAGAAAAAATCAAAGCCAAGCTCACAATCGAAAAAAATAAGTTAAAACGTAGAAAGCAGCGGCGCTCTCTGTCAGTCATAAGGGCACATAGAAAGAAAGCTCAGAAATTACTAAACACCTGAATTCTGATGTTTGATTTCCTGCTCTTTGACCCGGCATTACTGGCGGATCCCGGGATTATTATCAGGATAGCATTGCAGGTGCTGCTATTTTGTCTGTCTGCGTTTTTCTCAATGTCAGAAACTGCCCTTTTTTCATTATCAACCTTAGATTTTCAGCGTCTGCGGGATGAGAAACATCCTCATTCCGAAAAATTACACAAATTACTCGATTATCCACGCGTTCTCATCGTCTCGATTCTGTGCGGTAACGAGCTGGTCAATATTGCCGCTACTGTTAATCTTGCAGGGATTTTACTGATGCTTTACACCAATCCCGAACATGCCGGATGGATAAACATCATTATCATGTTTCCGCTCCTGCTTATATTTGGCGAAATAACACCGAAGACAGTTGCAGTAACAAACACCTACCGGGTCTCCTCCAACTTTATCGCCGCGCCTATAAATTTGTGGCTAAAAGTCATCAAGCCGTTACGCATCGTCATTATGGCTGTTGCTAACCGTTTGACGACGCTGGCAATCGGAGAGCAGCGTCAAAAAGAACATATACTTGGTTCGGATGAGATCAAAACACTGCTAGCCGAAGTCACCGAGCGCGGTGAGGTGAGCGCAATAGAGCGTGTCATTATTGACAATTTGCTGATTGCTAAAGATGCCGAGGTTGTCGAAATCATGATTCCACGACCACGCCTGATATTTGTTGATATCAGCAAACCACTTCCGGAGTTAATTGCAAGGCTCAGGAGATATAAGCGCGCACGTTTTCCGGCCTACGAGGGGCACCCCGATAACATTGTTGGCATGCTTTATACAAACGATATTGCCAGGCTTATGCATGCCGGTCTTGGCCTCCAGGAAATAGAAATTAAATCCATTTTACGCCCGGTCATCGCCGTGCCTGAGACAAAAACCATTCATGAAATGCTGGATTCATTCAGGTGCCGGAATTCCCGTTCGGCACTGATCCTTAACGAGTGGGGCAGCGTTGACGGATTTGTGACCTTGCGACAGGTTTTGCGATTTATTGTGAACGCGCCGCCAAAGGCCGTAGAAACTGAAAAATCATATGAGAGAATTGAAGACGGCAGCCTGATCGTCTCGGGCCAGATGAATATTGAACGACTTAATGACATCATGAAAATTAATCTTGAATCATCAAGAATGACCACGATCGGCGGGCTCATTTTTCAGTTTCTTGATCGTCTGCCTGTCGAGGGTGACGTCACAGAATTCCAGGGCATCATAGCTAAAGTCATACAGATGAAAAGGCACCGTATTCTGAAGGTGCAAATCGCATCCAAATCGTCATTGTCTGAAGGTAA
>JAHEKD010000032.1:5371-6441 GCA_024638545.1 Gammaproteobacteria bacterium | reverse complement strand
TTGCCATCGATAAAACACAATCATCTTATGACAGACCGCTGGATGTGAAAAATGCACTTGCCGAGGTACAAACATGAGTTTTTACCTCGGCATATCACTGATGTTTCTTTTCCTGGGATTAAAAGGCTTCTTTTCAGGCTCCGAGATAGCGCTCGTAAATGCCGATAAAATCCGATTAAGGCGTATGGCCAAAGATGGACACAAAGGGGCAAAAATGGTAATAAAAGCCTTCGAGCATCCTGACCAGTTGCTGAGCACCACGCTGATTGGCACCAACATTTCCACCATCGCGCTGACGACCATAGGTACACTGCTGGTTGTTCAGCTATTGGGAAAACAGGGTGAATTTTGGGCGTTTATTGTATTTGCACCCGTATTTCTTATCCTTGGCGAAATCGTACCGAAAAGTATATTTCAGGAAAAATCCGATGAGCTAACGCCACTAATAATCTATCCCATCGTTCTTACATCGAAGATTTTATGGCCGGTAATTCTATTTTTCTCTCGCATAGCCAGATGGGCCGCGCGCCTGGTCGGCGGTCGCCCTGATCACGGTCTGTTTGTCTCGCGCAAACAGCTAAATGCAGTGCTGCAAGTGGCCGAGCAAAGTGGCTCTCTGGGTACTCTGAAGAAAGGCGAATTGGGGCGTGTTCTGGACTTTTCTGAAAATCCGGTTTTCAAAGTCATGATTCCAACTGACAAGATGATTTCATACGAAAAAGCCACACCCACTAAAAAGATTATCAGCCAGGTGATCAAGAGCGGGCATCGCCGCTTCCCGATTTATGACAAAAATAAAACGAATGTTACAGGCATAGCTCTGATCTCTAATTGGGCACTGCTGGACCCCGATTTAGTTGATTACCCGCTTGGAAAACTCACCCAGCCTGCGCTGTACCTCAAAGCTACGCAACCCCTCGACAGCGCTCTGCCCCTGCTTCTGGACCGTAAGGATAGAATGGCGATTGTGGTCGATGACGATCATAAAGCGATTGGCCTGGTGACTTTTGAGGATCTCATCTCCAGCGCAATAGGTGATATCAACATTCCCAAGTAAGGGTTTCGCTATT
>JAHEKD010000032.1:0-5361 GCA_024638545.1 Gammaproteobacteria bacterium | reverse complement strand
GCCATCCCAGGTGATAGCCGCTCATCGGCGATGATTTACAGTCATGTTCCTTAATGGTGCTATCCGCGACTGTTACCTGCTCGCAACCTCCTTTACGGCGCAACCGTGATGAACCGTCTGCCGGTCCTGATCATCAATTCAAACCGGCTCGACACGCAGTTTTTCGATGGCCTTGCTCGTTGCTTTAACAATTATAAATTTGTAACCGGATTCGCTAACGTATTCACCTTCTTCTGGAATATGCTGCAAACGAGCCGTCACTAAGCCCCCTATCGTATGATATTCTTTGACCGGCAGATTGATAAATAACAGCTCATTGACTTTTGATATCGCCAAACGTGAATCAAGCAAATAGACATCTTCGTCCAGCTTTTCATATTCGCGTTTGCGTTTAGGCAAATATTCCTCAAAATCGTAACCAACATCAATTTCACCGACGACTTCCTCCAGGATGTCTTCCATTGTAATGATTCCAATCGCCGAACCAAATTCATCCACCACCACAGCTATATGATCCTGGCGCGCCTGTAATTTGGGTAATAGTTGATCAATTGTCTGGAATGGAGAGACGTAGAGTGGGGGTTTTATCAGGTCTGATAGTGGTGTATCGGCTATTTCTGGTTTCATCAAGTCCCAGGTTGTCAAGGTAACCATGCCGATAATATTACTCGCGTTGTCACTGAATACCGGCAGTCGATTGTAGCCGCGATGGCGAACCAAAGATACCGCCCTGCGTGTATTTTTTTTGTCACTGATGGCCGTGACTTCGGCGATGGGAACCATGGCTTCAGCAACAGTCGTCTCAGCAAAACGAATCACTCGCCGGATTCGATCGTGATCGAATGCATCCACACTGGAGGTGCGCTCGGCCATGTCAACAACCGCACGCAGTTGCTCTCTTTCCATAAAAAGATTTTGGTCAGTTTTGCCTGCTCCGACAATCCGGGTAACAACACGTGCTATCCGCGAAAAAATGAATACAATTGGATAAAACAATACAGAAAATAAACGCAGTGGATAAATTGCGATCAGTGATATTGTCTCGGATTTTTGCTGAAAAACACTCTTGGGAACTATCTCTCCCAGTATCAGAAATATAGGCGTGTATATCAATAAAGCATAGATATCACCGTGAGCGCCGAATATTCGAATCATTAGCAGAGTACCCAGAGTGGTTAAAGCAACTGTGGCAATGTTGGTGCCGACCAGGGTAGTGCCCAACAACACATCCGGTGTTTCAAATAATTTTAAAACCGCTTTTGCACCTTTGTTACCAAGATTCGCTTTTGCAGATAATTTGATTTTGTCAGCATTGATTAACGCGATTTCGGAGCCCGAAAAAAACCCCTTCAATAGCAACAGGAAGATCATGAGTAAAATAATTAATATTAAATCTATCATGATTTATTATCCTCCTTCACTTCAGAATCTGCTTGATCGGCAGCAGTTGATTTTTCCTCAGAAATCTCATCGTCTTTAACGGCAGTGGAGTCTTTTTTCCCTGATTTATCAATGGTCATGTCGTCAACCTCTGCAGAATCTTCTTCTGCTGAATCATCCTCTATCGATGCTGTTTTCCCGGTTTTTTCAGTCGGCTCCTCGTCAACCGCTTCTGCAACCTCTTCTGATGTATCATCGTCTTCGGTGTCTTGTGGTTGAATTATTTCACCTTGAGCGGTGTAGGGATAAACCTGGACCCTGGCAATCCGGTGCGCACTCATCTCCAGAATTTTAATGCATATTCCCTCGGTCACGACTGTATCATCAACGCTTGGCAGTCGATCAAGCAGTCGAAATGCGACACCGCCGATAGTTGTCATTCGGGGGTCCTCAATACCAAAATTAGTAAGGTTATTGAAATCGGTAAGTTTCATACTGCCCGGGACAACATAATTATTTTCATCCTGAACCTGGTAATGTTCTTTGCCGACAACATCATCACTAATCTGGCCGAACATAAAATTCAGTACATCCTTCATCGTGACAAATCCCTCGACACCACCAAATTCATTCAGACAGGCCGCAGCCCGCACCCCGTGCTCTTTGAAAAAATCAAAAATTTCATCAACGTGCTTGGTCAACGGCACAACAACAGGCGGGTGTAAAATATCCTCAAGTTTTAAGGTGTTTAAATCAACTTTATCCAATATGCAACGCATGACATCCTCAGCGTGTATAAATCCAACAAGATTATCGCGATGGTTACGGTAAACAGGTACTCTGGGATGCTCATAAGATTTGAATAATTCAAACATTTCAGGTATCGACATGCTGGCGTCCAAAAAGGAAGTTTGCGTTCTTGGCGTCATGATTTCGACAATTTCTGTATCATTGGCCTCGAGAAGGTTATAAATTAGTGCACGCTCCGTAGCATCCAGCTTACCTTCCAAAGCAACTTTCTCGACTAAAGTCTTAAATTCATCGATCTGCAGAATGTTTTCTGCGGCCTTCTCATCTCCGACGATTAATGTGGTAATTCGATCGGCAATACTTCGGATGGCCCAGCGTAGCGGCGTAATTAATTTAACCCAAAGATTCATCGGCGAGGCAATGATCGCAGTGGTATAGCGAACGGGATTAGAAACAGCAATGGTTTTAGGTGTCACTTCGCCAAATAGCAGGAGCAAGGGGATCATGACCATTAAATTTATCCATCCTGCCTGGTTGCTGCCGTACAGTGTAACGAGTATGGCCGTCATATTAGCCGCTGCAGCTATATTAACTAATTCATTACCAGATAATATTGATATGATTAATCTTCGCGGTTGATCCAGCAAAGCATGAATAGTTTCAGAATGTGGATTTCGTTCCCGTCTCAATTGCTGCAAATCCAGTCTTGATAGCGAAAAAAGCGCCGTCTCAGAACTTGAAAAAAAGGCGGAACAAAATAGCAGGAATACTTGCAGCACAAGTCGAAAAACCATGTCAGGCTCTGATAACTTCGAGACATCAAAGTAAAAGAACGCTTTAATCTCGTTCCAGTTTGATATCAGCTCTTGTGACAAATATTCCATAGGTGTAATTGATACCAGTAGTTCTCAATATGCCTCGCTTGAAGCGGATCTTTTAATTTTCGGACGCATTCGTAATTCATTACTCATAAAATAGAACCACCACAGCGTGGAAATTAAAAGCGCCGTTAATATAACATAGCCGCGTTAACTTGGAGAAAAACATAAATAAAACCAAAATGCCACCCCCTGCCCTGAACCTAGTACTTTCTGAACCTAGATCTGAACCTAGACACCCAAATTATATCTCCTGAACCTAGTACTTCCTGAACCTAGATACTTCCTGAACCTAGACACCCAAATAAGACCTGAACCTAGAAAGACCTGAACCTAGACACCCAAATAGAATAAGGCTGCCTGATACCGAGTGCCTGATGCCTGACACCCGTGTAGCAGGATACCCAGAAAATAAAACTGAAATTTTCACTAAACTAGTCAACCATCAAATTGATACTGATGTCCAGATACTCTAAATTGTGCTTATAACCCAAATATAGTAATTATTAACTCAAAAATAATACCATCCTAAAAGAGCACACCCAATAGCAAATTAATTAAACTAAAACCGTTCAACACTTATAAATTCATAAGAAATATCTGGTAAATACTAGTAAAGTAGGAATTTAGTTGGCTATGCACAGCTAAGGCATTCTCAACAGATAATATTCTAGCCAAATATTAGTCTTGCTGCTGATTTTCCTTTAATCCATTTCAGCTGTAAGATTTCTGACAAATGATCTAATCGCGCTGGATGACCAACAGCCCGGCAAAATAAATTACTCAGTCCATGCATTGCTTTTAAAAAACCAACGGGCTTAACACTTAGACTTCTTAAAATAGGTCGCATTTTAGTTAAATTACAAGCCGAACGATCCTCCAGTATATGGCTCGCTGCCTGATTTACTAATATCAGATAATCTGATAGCAATAAATTCAAATGTCTGTGATTATTATTAAGTGATAGCAATTTGTCATCAACACAATGATGTGTCATTCGATACTGGATTGACGTATATTCCGCTTTATCCGGAATGTTTGCCATCTTCGCTCTCACTGGATTTAAATCTACATAGGCCATGCAGATATATACTGCCGACTCGTCCAGTAATAATTGCGAATTAAAACGACCTTGCCAAAATCGCCCCGTACAACTATCTTCTTTATTCGCATTTCTAGCCAATCCCTCGTTCAGACAGCGCATTAACCAACTAATATCACATAGTCGATAACGATACAGATTAATTTTGGTCTTGTTCTTACAGAGTAATTTTACTCTAACGCATCTATTTTCATTGCGACGTGGAAATAGATGACACCAAAGTGTTGCAATCCGCTCATCGCTCGCCAGCATCATTTCATCTGGGCGTGTTTGAACAACCAAATGATAATGGTTTGACATAATTGTATACGCATACAAGTCAACGAAAAAAATTTCAGATAGTTCAAATATGCGTTTCTCTAACCATCGCTTACGATGATCAAATCGTTTTCCACTGTGTTTATCTTTACCACACAAATAAGCACGGCGAACACAACGACTGACAAGGTGAAAATACGTGGGTTCAGAAATAAATAACTGGTGATTACGAGCGAGTGTCATCCTTGACTCCTATAACAAAAGTAAATTCCATCTGCCTATATTATAACATAGACACTCATGAAAATCCTTAATCTGGGTGTCTATAGTTAAAAGCTTGGGTGTTTGTAGTTAAAAGCTGAAGGTTATAGAAAATATTTAGACATTTAATTGTCATTTAAGGTTGGGCTGCTCAGCAATACGCAGATATCAGTGAATGGTCTGCGTCTTTCCGGGTTTGTGTTCGAGTAAATCCGTGCCAATGTGAAAACTTAAATCGTCGTTTTCATCATTGACGGTGACGCTGACTTCACCACCATTGCTGAGTGCGCCGAACAGCAGTTCGTCGGCAAGCCCACGTTTGACCTTGTCCTGAATTAAACGCTCCATGGGCCTTGCACCCATGGCTTTGTCGTAGCCGTGCTTGGCCAGCCATTTTCGGGCTTTTTTATCGATGTTTATTGTGACATTCTTGTCGGCTAACTGCTCTTCAAGCTGCATGATAAACTTATCAGCGATGTGCATGATTGTTTTTTCATCGAGCGAATTGAAACGAATAATGCCATCCAGCCGATTGCGGAATTCCGGACTGAACGTTTTCTTAATGACTTCAGTATCATCTGCTGAATGATCCTGCGCTGAAAAACCGATAGAAGCACGGGCAGCCACCTCTGCTCCAGCATTTGTTGTCATGACGATGATTACATTACGAAAATCCGCTTTACGACCGTTATTATCGGTCAATGTGCCGTGATCCATGACCTGCAGCAAGAG
>JAHEKD010000518.1 GCA_024638545.1 Gammaproteobacteria bacterium | reverse complement strand
AATGATGAAGCGCTAAAAGTCGCCACACGCGAAGGTCATGGAATTATCTACATGCCCTCGTTCGTCATCAGCGAAGAACTGGCATCCGGAAGATTGAGACATGTATTAAAACAGTATTGCGAACCCGATTATTTTTTGTATGCGCTTTACCCTTATTCACGCAGCCTGTCTGCCAAGACCAGATTATTCATTGATTTTCTGGTTGAAAAATTTTCACATGAACAAGATAAAAGGCGATAATTCTCAGGCAATAGATTCATCATTGATGTTGACGAACGCAGGGCGTTCTGTCGGCGCTGTACTTCTTGCCACCTGACTTAACATGTAGTCAATCAAATGCTGCAAGGCATCAAATACCTGCGCCTTGTTATACTCCAGTGAAATAAAAGTTGCCGGTAATTGCGGAAAACCGTCACCAGACTGGATAATCTTAAGTCCTTTGGGTACCGTGCTGTAGGCAATTGCAGTCACGCCAAGCCCGGCCATGACGGCGGCTCGTATACCGCCGTAGCTGGTGCTGGTATAAACAATACGCCAGGGAATATCAAAGCTGTTCAGCGTATGGATGATCGTGTTTCTGTATACGCAACCTTCCGGCGCTACAACCAGGGGTAACGGCTGATCGGTTTTTATGATGTAGTCTTTGGCGACAACCCATACAAGCTCCTCATTCCATGCATGCGAATCCTCGTCAAACTTGTCATCAGGATTGTGTATGGCAACCACCATATCAAGTTTTTTATTGTCAAGCATGGCCATCAAATTGGTTGTTAAATCACAGCTGACCTCAAGTGATACATCTGGATGAGTATTGGAAAATTTACCCAGTATCGACGGCAGAAAAGAGATTGCAAATTCATTTGGAATACCAAGGCGAATATGACCGGCCACCTTTGGTAATGTCAGGCTGGCAATGGCCTGATCATTAAGCCTGAGAATCTGGCGGGCGTAGCTGAGAAGCATCTCACCCTTTTCGGTCACTTTGATTTGTCGTCCATTACGCATGATGAGCCGGGTATCGAGTATTTCCTCGAGTCTCTTGATTTGCAGGCTTACTGCGGGTTGTGATCGACCAATTTGTGAACCGGCTTTGGAAAATCCGCCAAGTTCAGCAACATTGATAAAGGTTCGCAATAAATCTGTGGGCAAGTTTTTCATCAATATTGGCTGCAATTATTTAACAGACGATTATTATAAATAACTTTAATAAATTAATTGAAACAATTTATTTTCCAAATTATTAATTTTTGATTATATTATCGTTTCAGACAAGCAATTGATAACAATCGGAATTAACAATGAACTCCCCAGAACTGAAGCAAACACCCCTGTTCACCCTGCATCTGCAGCTAGGTGGAAAGATGGTGCCGTTCGCAGGCTATGCCTTGCCCGTGCAATACCCGACCGGCATCATCAGGGAACATCACCAAACCAGGGAATCCGCCAGCCTGTTTGATGTATCACACATGGGTCAAATCAAGCTCTCGGGTGATGGTGCAGCCAGCGCACTGGAAAGCCTGGTACCGGTTGATGTCATTGATCTGGCACCCTATCACCAGCGCTATGCCGTTTTCACCAATGAACGCGGTGGAATATTAGATGACTTGATCATCACCAATGCAGGTGATCACCTGTTTATTGTGGTTAATGGTGCATGCAAACAGCAGGACACCGCCCATATTGAATCCTGTATTGGTGATCAGTGCAATATTGAGGTGCTTGACGATCGCGCGCTGATAGCAGTGCAGGGTCCAAAAGCAGTCGATGCGATAAAACGCCTGGCACCCGCGGCTGCAGATTTGGTCTTCATGACCGCGGCAGCAATTGAGATTGACGGCGTAAACTGTTTTGTGACTCGATCAGGATATACCGGCGAGGACGGCTTTGAGATCTCGATACCGAATGCAAAGGCCGCACACATAGCTCAATTAATCCTTGATCAGGAAGAAGTCAAAGCTTGTGGATTGGGCGCCAGGGACTCTCTGAGACTCGAGTCCGGCCTGTGTCTGTACGGTCATGATTTGACCACTGAAACAACCCCGGTTGAGGCTAGCCTGTTATGGGCGTTGTCGAAAGTCCGCCGGGCCGATGGCGAACGAGCAGGCGGTTATCCAGGTGCAGATACAATCTTCAGGCAAATCTCCGAAAAACCACTGCGCAAAAGAGTAGGCTTGAAACCGCTGGGCAAAGCGCCTGTACGCGAAGGTGCGGAAATTCAGAATTCAGATGGTACAATAATCGGCCAGGTGACCAGTGGAGGATTTGGCGCAACAGTTGGCGGTCCCGTGGCCATGGGATACGTCAGCCGGGAACAAAGCGAAATTGGAACGCAGTTAAATGCAGTTGTCAGAGGTAAACTTCAACCAATAGAAGTTGCCAAACTGCCTTTTGTTACACAACGTTATTATCGAGGATAAAAATTTATGAGCACAAAATACACGCAAGAACACGAATGGATTAGTGTTGATGGCAATACGGCCACTGTGGGAATCACTGATTACGCTCAGGAACAGCTTGGGGAAGTGGTGTTTGTAGAACTGCCTGAGATAGGTAAAGAAGTTGGCCAGGGTGATGAATCTGCAGTTATCGAATCTGTCAAAGCTGCGGGTGAACTCAAGAGCCCGGCCACCGGTGCTGTAACTGAAATAAATGAATTGCTCAATGATGAACCTGGCAAGATTAATGAAGACCCGCAGGGAGACGGCTGGTTCTTTAAAATGTCAATTACTGACACCGCCGAACTGGATGATCTGATGGATGAAGA
>JAHEKD010000517.1 GCA_024638545.1 Gammaproteobacteria bacterium | reverse complement strand
CGGACAATCCGTTATCAGTATAATGGAGTTCCGAGGTTCATAAAGTTTATACGATTTGGTTACTTTTATATTTTGAATAAGGAGAAACAATGAAACACACCACAATTTTTTTAGCCGCTATCGCAATCTCATCTATTGCACAGGCAAGTGAAGAGCTTGCCGCCGCAAATAATTGTCTAGCCTGCCATAAAATTGATTCACAGTTAGTCGGGCCATCCTATCAGGATATAGCTGCAAAATACAAAGACGAGGAAGGAGCGGCTGATATGCTGTACGAGAGCGTTAAAAACGGTGTTTCCGGAAAATGGGGCGCTATCCCCATGCCTGCCAATGCGGCTGCCAGTGATGAGGATATCAGGACCCTGGTTGACTGGATTTTAGCCATGTAGCTTGGGGTAAAATTTATTAGCAGAGATTCCAATTCCAGTAAACGACCGGGCGCGGGTGTGGTCATCCCTGCCGGTCTCCTTTAACTTCCGGAATTGAGTCTCGCTGCACACATTTTACCAGCGGAATTTTCAGGTAAGCCGCAGGAGGTTAGGAACTTGAACAGCAAGTTCCCAACGCACTCACCTGCTACCCGATATACACTTCGCGTTTCCAAGGGTTTGTTGACAGGCCCGGCACTTTAAAATCACGAAACTCAAAGTAAATAACGCTATCAAGATTTTGTCCTGCGGATAACGATCGGTATCTGCTAAAAGCCGGTCACTACAGGCAGTAGAACCACCAGCGAGACGGTTAAAGGATGCGGCCTGTATGGGTTTTACGACCAAAGGGCCCGCAGGCAGCGTTGGGAAAGGTAACCATAACAATGACAGGCCGATGAGAGCGGTGAGTACGTTGACCGTGACTACGTTGACCGGTTGCGCGCCTATCTCTTTTCGGATGATGATGGCGACTATGAGTTCGAAACCGAGTGGCGCAATTTATCCATTCCCCATATTCTCTTCATCGTCACGAAAGACGGTTATCAGGTACTTGAAACACAGTCGGTGGGAACAAATAAGAAAGACCGGATAGCGTTTAACATGATCTTGAGAAAAATCGCTGATTAAAATTTCGGGCCAGAAGCTGACGCCAGTATATTCATAGGCGATCCTACACCACTACTGTCGACAGATTGTGAATTATCACCTGCCGCCGCTAATTATATTACTCGGTTCACGACACAAATCACGGTCACCCCTGCTGTAACAGCTGCCGTAAGTCGATGACTGCGGCGTTGGCCCTGGATATATATGAGGCCATGATCAGCGAGTGATTTGCGATAAACCCGAAACCCGTACCATTGAGAATGACGGGACTCCAGATGGCGTCCTGGGTGCTTTCCAGTTCCTCGATAATCTGGTTGAGCGAGACCACGGCATTTTTCTTTTTAAGCACATTTTCAAAATCGATGGCGGTGGCTTTAAGGGTATGCAGCAGTGCCCATGTATAGCCGCGGGCCTCAAAGAAATTGTCATCAATCTCAAACCATGAAGTTTTGACCCTGGTGCGCTCAGCGGAAGGCGTTGACTGCACCGCAGTGTCATCACCGGCCAAGTCGGTATTGAGCCGGCTCTCAGCCACGCTTGCGCCCAGTCGCTGTGCCAGCGAACCGAGGCGTTTTTCAACATAGGAGAGGTAGTCTGTTAAGTTATCTGCCCGTGCGTAGAACTGAGCCTGTGACGATGGGTCAGCAAGCCTGTCTCTGTAACTTTTCAGTGCTTTGAGCCCTTTCTTGTATTCCGATTCGGTACTGGGCAAAAACCATTGCTCGCTGTCGTAGTGAAACTGCGGATCGGCGACGGTCAAATCTTCATCCTCAACGGACTGGGTTTGAGAACGTGAATAGTCGTTTCGAAGGACTTGCGTCATATCGCGAATATTCACCAGTACGCCAAACTCCCAGTTAGGAATATTATCCAGGTAGACACCGGGCGGCAGCTTGTCATTGCTTAAATAGCCACCGGGTTTATATAAGATTGTGTTCGCCTGCTCAACCACTGCGCTGGTGGTCACAAAACCGGGCACGATTTTTGTTTCATCACCACCGATCTGCTGAATAGCAGCTTCAGTAACGTCAAAAGATCCCGGTGTTCTGCTCCAGTATATGCCAAGCACCAGGATGGCCACGATGACGGTGAATACAATAACCCCCGTTGCCCAAAGCTTGCCTTTCTCACGCCAGTTGGAAGGTTTATACAGTGAAGCAACCTTGACTGCGCCTGTTTTCGATGATCCGATGATGGTTCTGAAAAAACTCATGCAAGCATACTCATTCAATTGATTTTGTAGTAGCCCATTATATAGGGTCTTGGATCAAGAAATTAAACGAGTTTGATGAATTTATCCTGATCGGATTTTAAAATGTTTGCGATGCACTCTGTGCCTCTATCACCGCAGCCGAAGATCATGGATGGTCAATGAATTAGCAGCGTTCCAAAAAATGTTTCATACTCAACCTTAATAGCCCAGATCCGGATCATATAAAAACTTCAGGGGCAAACCCTGCTGATGCCGCCTGATGCCGTCAATAATCGGGGCGACTGCCGACGATGGAACAGTCTGGCTCGCGACATGCGGCGTAAGCGTGATTTTAGGATGAATCCAGAACGGATGATCGCGAGGCAAAGGCTCTATTTCAAAAACATCCAGCACGGCATGCCCCAGCTGTCCTGAGTCCAGTGCCGGAATCAAATCGGCTTCATTTAGATGGCCGCCACGTCCGACGTTTATTATTGAAGCGCCCTTTGGCAATTGCCCGAAGTTTTCACGATTAAGTATA
>JAHEKD010000516.1:1756-2775 GCA_024638545.1 Gammaproteobacteria bacterium | reverse complement strand
CGTCTCGCTACGAAGTCCGGTGAGAAATGCGGACTAGAGAGTCGTTGCGGAAGAACGCCAGTCTCTGAGCCAGTATGATTGCCTGCTCGCAAAATAAGTAAACCAGGACCTGTTCACGGGGTAAGTAAACGTGCGGATTGTTCAATCGGTTGTCATGGTCCCAACAACCTTTATCTCGCCATCGTCAGACAGCTCTATGACCACCATTTCGCCTGAGCTCGGATAGACACCGGTAAGGGCTGTAATATTAACCTGATGGGTGATCAGCACCAGCGGTACATCGAAAGCCTGTGAAGCAATCCACTGCCTGAGGGCCTGAGTTTGTGGTTCGCGCTGCTCAAAATTACGGAAGAAAGAGTTAATAATAGGCAGTTCCTGAACCGGACCGAGTTCAAGCAGTGTTGCGGTATCGAGGCAACGGCACCACTGACTCGAGAATACGTCTGCGGCCTGGATCCCGTTTTTACGAAAGCGTTCACCAATACGCTTTGCCTGCTCGCGCCCCTTGTCGGAAAGATTCCTTTGAGTATTGCAGTCACTTAAAGTGAATTCGGCAGGATCACCTGTGCCAGGTGCAAGGGCGTGGCGCATTATTGCGATGTATTCACCGGAACGCAGCGAGTCCCAGAGCCCTGTGTCTGCGGCAAATGACAATTTCGGAATGGTGCAGACCAGAAAAAAAACGGCAGCGCAGGAATAAACTACAAAATTGATTGACCGAATCGATTTGTTCACAATACAAGATAACTGGACTAATTGAACCAAGCCTAAATTTAATGCTATCCGCTTTTACTGTAAAGATAAAATCCAGTGAAAAAGACTTAATTATCAAGCACTGTATATTGACTTTAGTCAACTCGTTTCACAGCCCTGTTAACTATACTATCGTGTCCTGGTTTATAGAAAAATTGTCAAATTTGATAATTATTTTACCTGTTTACACACCCAAAATAGGGTCTGTAACGACGAATTGGAGGCTATTTATTGAATGGGTATCGAAACAACATTATTTAAAAGTA
>JAHEKD010000516.1:0-1746 GCA_024638545.1 Gammaproteobacteria bacterium | reverse complement strand
TGTCAACTATGCCTGTGGGCCCTTGTGCCGGCACATATGCTGATAACATAATGCCGGCCTTTGGTCGTCAAACCCATACAGGACGCATCCTTTAACCGTCTCGCTACGTAGTCCGGTGAGAAATGCGGGTTAGGCAATTTTGATCCGACTCGACCTTGAGTTTATTCTCGCATTCGAGTTTGAATCTTATACCTCAGGATTGTTGTGAATATTAATAGCAAGGGCCGGATGTGGTTTTGAGTGCAGGTAAATACAGCAAATGAAGTAGTCGATTATTGCGCTCGAAACGTGGTGGCGTCAATTGCCGCTGCAATGTTTTTAAGCCCGAAGGGCACGTGAATCACGCCATAGGAATGTTCGGCTATGCGCTCACGCAGTGCACCTGGCCATAGTGTCCGATTTGGAAATTGATCGATATTCATCGCTGAATTCGGATAAACGCAAAGCACGGGCAGCGAAAACTGATCAATCGCACATGAAATTTCCCAGGGTATCCACTTACTGTTGGTCGCTGTGTATGACGTCAGAATTATCAGAAAGATGTCGCTGAGGCGCAGTCGCTCCAGCAGCTCCGTTTCAAGATGTGAATTGTTAAAACCGTCACTACCGGATTCCAGCTTCAGTTCATGGGCGTCAGTGAATCGAAAAGAGTGGGCAAAGCGAGTACGCCATGCACGCAGCAGGTAGTAATACTTAATGTCCGATTTTGCCGGGTTGCTGTGCCGCGTAGCGTCAAAGCAGGTGTATACACAGGGAGAATGCTTGCCATTATTTATTTCAACAGACAACGATTGAGACCTCTGTAAAGTAGCCCGATAACCTCTACCATGCTTTCAGACTTCATCAGTTTACTGTTTTCTTCAGTATCCAGACCGTTGGCCAGGCCTGATGCAATATCTGATCGCACTCGCTTGACCTGCAGCCTGAGCCGATTGTAGAGTGCTTCCATGTCGGCCATTTCGTCGTGTTGTTGAAGCGCCGTGCAGAGCAGGTTGAATTTTGGGTTATTTTTTTGGTGAAACTCGATGTTCAGCTCCGCCGGCAAGTCTGGTCCCTGTATTGCATCAGCCAATAATGCACCACCCCCTCCGAAACCGCCCAGAAGGTAAACCGGGATTCCCGATTCAATGGCATAGAGTGCTTCCTCAATGACGCCTGGCAGAAAGCCGCCGAACCCGTGGCGCCGGCCACCCATGATGACGCGTGCAAAAGGCTGCCCTATACTGCTGCCGGAGGTGGATTTACAGCCACCGCTATTCATGGCTTTGCGCATGGTCGAAAGTGCAAGTGCGTGCTGGCGAGCCTGTTGCGGACTCCTGACGCGGGAATCGTGTTCAACCATGTCATCGGGTTCTAGAGGACAACCTGTAATGACGAAATCCGAAATCCCGATGTTCGTTGCAATCGTGGAATTATCGGGTGACCACGGCCAGCGCTGGAAACTGATGAGCTTACTCGGCCGGCGTCCCGATTGTTCCGCACTATCCTCAGGCTGCATGCTTCGTACAAGTGTCATCAGGGTCTCCACCAGCCCTGTGGAACCCAGCATGCCCCCGAATGAGATGTCGCTCCCCAAATCAATCAGGCAGCGAGCTACGCGGACGGTCATTTCAAGAATGTGCTCTTCGCCAAAGCCCAGTTGATTCATATGTGCTGAAGGCCCTACCGAAATACCGACAATCTTTCCCGCCAGCGGCTGTGATTTTTCGAGAATATCCAGCTCGGTCTCCTCAAAGGTACGAAACG
>JAHEKD010000031.1:9733-11000 GCA_024638545.1 Gammaproteobacteria bacterium | reverse complement strand
AGTTCATCAACACCTACTTGGATGATCAATTCCAGGTCGACCCGCAAACAGGACAGCCCGCGACGCAATACATCGACCTGCAGGAAGTCGTTAAAGACATCGTCGGCACCGCGAGCAAAACCCCAGGCGACGGCATCATGGCGAGCAACACCGCCTCTGGGCTGAAATGAAGCACCCAGAATCGGATAGCGAGCGTTTGTCGAAGTATTAATTATCGGTATTTTTTCTTTTACCTGCTGCGCATTCATAACCACGCCATCAATGCCATTCAGACGATTGGCGTTAACCCGGCGTTCGATATCACGCATATCCTGAAGTGTATGACCAAGATTAAAAACCCCGCGCTGGGAAAACATCACGTTGTAATTCAGGTCCTGGCTTAATCCTTCCCACAATTTCATGGCCTTCTCGTACAGCAATGCGGCTTCGTCCCAAAGGTAATTGGATCGGACAATGGTCGTATTCCGGCCCGTATTGCCACCTCCAATCCAGCCCTTTTCCAGGACAGCAACGTTGCTCATGCCGTGTTCTTTTGCCAGATAGTAGGCGGTTGCAAGACCGTGTCCGCCACCACCCACAATAATTGCATCATAGTGTGTTTTCGGTTCGGGACTGCGCCAGGCCTGCTCCCAGTCCTTGTGGTAACTCAGCGCATTGCGTGCCAGAGAAAATATTGAATACTTTTGCATATCGTCTACATAAACCTAAATAAATCGATCAAAATAATACCTCATCAATAATAAGACATTGTACAGATGCACCGTCTAAAAAACCGGTTATTCAGCACTCGATGACATTTACCGCCAGCCCGCCACGAGCAGTTTCCTTGTATTTCGTTTTCATGTCAGCACCCGTTTCCCGCATGGTCTTGATAACCTGATCGAGTGAAACAAAATGTGTGCCATCACCGCGCATGGCCATCCGGGCTGCATTTATCGCCTTTGTAGATGCAATGGCATTTCGCTCAATACAGGGAACCTGCACCAGACCACCGACGGGATCGCATGTTAAACCAAGATTATGTTCCATCGCTATCTCAGCTGCGTTCTCTATTTGCTCAACCGTGCCATTTAGCACTTCAGCCAACCCTGCGGCAGCCATCGAGCAAGCTGAACCAACCTCACCCTGGCAGCCGACTTCCGCGCCGGAAATCGAGGCATTCATCTTGTAAAGCGTGCCTATTGCGCCTGCTGTGAGTAAAAAACGGATCACGTTATCATCGCTGGCACTTCTGTAAAAATTCATGTAGTAGTGCAAAACCGCAGGA
>JAHEKD010000031.1:0-9723 GCA_024638545.1 Gammaproteobacteria bacterium | reverse complement strand
GGAACAATACCGGCAGCACCATTGGTCGGCGCTGTTACGACACGGCCGCCTCCTGCATTTTGTTCATTAACTGCCAGCGCATAAAGATTGACCCAATCCATGGCGCTTAAAGGGTCCGGTGACTCGATGATTTCAGAAATTAATAACTGATGCATGCGCTTGGCCCGGCGCTTTACTTTCATCCCACCCGGCAGCACGCCATCGGCCTGAATTCCGGCACTGACACATTCCTGCATGGCTCGCCAGATTTTCAACAGCTCCGAGCGTATTTCCTGCTCACTGCGCCAGGCTTTTTCATTCACAAGCATTAAATCGCATATACGCAGATCATGACGGTTGCAAAGCTCAAGCAATTCCTTTGCCGAACTGTATGGATAGGTCAACTGGGTATCATCTTCCTTGATCCGATCGGCGCCAACCGCATCCTCATCGACAACAAATCCGCCTCCGACTGAATAATAATCCCGCTGGCAGATCACCTCGTCCTTATCATTAGATGCAAATATACGCATCCCGTTAGGGTGAAATGGCAGCGATTTGCGTTTATGCAGGATTAAATCTTGCGACTCGTTAAAATTAATCGTATGCATGCCACCCAGGCAAAGCTGATTTTCCTGGCGGATTCTGTTCAGGATAGCCGCGACTGCGCCTGGATCAACGATATCCGGCTGATGACCTTCAAGGCCAAGCAGTACAGCGGTATCGCTGCCGTGGCCCTTACCGGTCGCACCCAGCGAGCCAAACAGCTCTGTTCTAACCTTGGATACCTGTTGATATAGGCCCTCTTTATGAAGGCGATTTAAAAACTGGTTATCCGCGCGCATCGGCCCGACAGTATGTGAGGACGAGGGGCCTATACCAATTTTAAATAAATCAAATACACTGATTGCCATGAGCAGAACGATTTATGATTAATCAAATTAAGAGCAAACATACATACAGGAAAACGTTAACACAGATTTAGCATTTTGTAATCCGGGGACACAATACTTAATTCATGAATTAAGTATTGTGTCCCCGGATTATATTTTTTATTTTAAACTTCTCTGTAAACCGGGAAACGTGAGCACAGTTCAGCGACTTTCGCACGTGTACTGTCGACAACAGATTCATCGCCCATATTATCAAGCACATCACATATCATATCCGCAACCTGGGACATCTCCTCTTCCTTAAAGCCGCGAGTTGTCGCCGCCGGCGAGCCCAGTCGCAATCCGCTGGTTACGAAAGGTGAGCGTGGATCGTTAGGCACCGAGTTCTTGTTCACAGTAATGTGTGCACGACCAAGAGCTGCATCGGCATCTTTGCCGGTGATATCTTTATCTATGAGATCAAGCAGAAATAAGTGGTTTTCCGTACCGTCTGAAACGATCTTGTAGCCACGCTGCTTGAATCTCGCCACCATCGCTTTTGCATTTCTCAAAACCTGCTGCTGATAAATTTTGAACTCAGGTTCAAGCGCTTCTTTAAATGCAACCGCCTTGGCCGCTATTGTGTGCATCATCGGACCACCCTGCAGGCCTGGAAAAACCAAAGAGTTAAACTTTTTTTCCAGTTCCGGATTTGACTTGCACAGTATCAGCCCGCTTCTGGGACCGCGCAAGGTTTTATGCGTAGTCGTCGTACACACATCAGCTATGGGGACCGGATTTGGATACAGACCGACAGCTACAAGTCCCGCCACATGTGCCATATCAACCAGCAAATAGGCGCCAACCTGGTCAGCAATATCACGAAATCGCTGCCAGTCAACAATACCGGAAAATGCTGAAAAGCCGGCGACGACCAGCTTTGGCTTATGTTCATTCGCCAGCGCTTCGACCTGCTCATAGTCAATATCACCACTCTCTGGATGCAAACCATACTGAACCGCGTGATAGAGCTTACCGGAGAAATTTACACTGGCACCGTGTGTGAGGTGTCCGCCGTGCGCCAGGCTCATGCCCAGAATAGTATCACCCGGTTCCACCAGGGCCATGTAGGCGGCCGCGTTAGCTGAGGAACCGGAATGCGGTTGTACATTGGCATAATCTGCACCGAAGAGCTGTTTTGCACGTTCGATCGCCAGTGCCTCGGCTTTGTCAACATATTCGCAACCACCGTAGTAGCGTTTCGCCGGGTAACCCTCGGCATACTTGTTCGTCAGCACCGAACCTGTGGCCTCGAGCACACGAGGACTGGTGTAATTTTCTGAAGCGATTAGCTCAATATGCTGCTCCTGTCTAATTCGCTCATTATTGATTGCTTCGGCGAGTTCCGGATCATATCCGGCAATTGTCTGGCTGCTGTCGAACATTACTTTCTCCTGAATTTTTGCAACTGCATATCATATGTAAAACTCGCACTATACCCAAATTAATAATTTTTATTTGATCATTTGGTACATTTATTCGCATGCTAGTCTATTGTTGTCGGTTTTAGTATCATCACCATCGTAGCGTGTGCCGGCTCATCACCAATATTGATAATCTTATGTGGTAAATCACCCCGATAGCGCCAGGTTTCCCCTGCATTCAATACCTGTACCTCATCGTCTACGGTTATCTCCAGACAACCGCTGAACAGTGATAAACTCTCAACGGTACCCGCCCCGTGGGGTTCCGATTCAAGTACACCGCCGGGTAATGACCGATAATCATAAATCTGCAGCCATTCTACGGTTTTGAGCCAGCCAATAATCGACAGCGTAACCAGACCATCCTCTGAGGTTAATAATGGTGTGCCAGCAGGTTTTTGATGCTGAATAAACTTCGGCCGGGTATCACACCTGAGAATTTCATCGACAGAGATGTCGAGTGCAGAACTCAGGCGATCGATGGTGCTTAAGGTTGGATTAGTTTCGTTTTTTTCAATCTGAGAAATGATGGATTTTGCCACACCGGATTGTTCCGACAACTCCCCCAGGGAAAGATTATAGGCCTGCCGCAACCTGGAAATTGTCTTTCCAAGTTGTTCAGAATGTGCGGATTTTTCCTTTGCTGTTTTTTTTAAAGGCATATTCGTTCTTTTTAATTTACGGAGATCTGCTAATAGGATACAATATGTTTGTTCAAAAAAACAGGCGTATTATAATCGCCCTAAAAGATTGTTTTCAAATGATTAAATTAACAGATCAGCATGGCCAGAAACACACTCTGGATGCCGTCGAAGGTTGGCGTGTAATGGAAATTATTCGTGAACATGGCTTCATTCAGGGAATTTGTGACGGAATATGTGAGTGTGCGACCTGCCACGTTTATGTCGATAAGCCCTGGATAAGTAAACTCTATCCCGCACACGATGAAGAGCTTGAACTTTTGGATGTGTTACCCGATTCTGAAGAAAACTCGCGGCTATGCTGCCAGATTATATATGATGAAAATCTGCATGGACTCAGCCTGACTATCGCCGATGTGGCATAATCAATCGGTTGATCGATTTTCCGGGATGATTTCATCTGCCAAATCGCTATAATCGGCATCTGTTAATAAAACTTAAGCAGACGAAATATATTATGACTTATGTAGTGACAGAAGATTGCATCCGATGCAAATACCAGGATTGTGTGGAAGTCTGTCCGGTTGACTGCTTTTATGAAGGGCCGAATATGCTTGTCATTCATCCGGATGAATGTATCGACTGTGGTGTATGCGAGCCGGAATGCCCGCCTGAGGCGATACTTTCAGATACTGATCCGGAAGCGGATAAATGGCTTGAGTTAAATACCAAGTATGCAGAGATCTGGCCGAATATCAGTATTAAAGGTGATGAACCACCCGACGCTGATCAGTACAAGGGGGTTGAAGGCAAATTCGGAAAATACTTCGAAGAATAGCGTTTTAAAGGTCCATCAGCCGGCGTGCAGCGCATTCTAAGCTAACTTGCTCTGGCTGAGCCGATTATGAAGCCAGCTCATTCCACAATCTTGATCAACTGCCCGGCCTCGGGCTCACCTTCAGGATACATCCCGTTCAGCAGGCGCAACTGTGCTTCGGCATAATTCGGCAGCGAGGACTGCTCTGCCAGTTGTTCAAATGTATCACCTGGTTTAGCGGTAACAATCCGAATCCGCTGACCTTTGGCTAATTCTCTTTCCGCCTGTTTTAATTTTCGAATACTCTTAACGGTTTCAAAAAACTCATCGCCGGGGAGTTTATTTCTGTCCTTGTGTGCGCCGATCAGCACGTAAGCGCGCTTGCCTTCAAACACCGTTGCTGCGCGAGCTTCCTTATGACCATAAGGCGTTTTGAGTTCCACCACCCCGGCATAACCATCGAGTCCTGATGTTGTTGAGACAGGCATCAGCTGTTCAACTTCCGGATACTTGCGCCTAAGGTATGCATCGGCTGATTCCTTGAAATTCAAATCGTCTATCGCCATCAGGATAACGCTGTCGTTGGTTTTAGCCGTTGATAACAGGCTGTTGGACCGATTTTCGATTCGCCATTGCGCCGGAAAGGTAACGGTGAAGTTCAGCTTATTATGATAAAAACGGTTGCCGCGGGTAACGCCCTCCTCTTCGCTTGTCGCAAAAACCAGTCCATCAAGACGGTTTAAAAATTCTTCCCTGTTTTCCGGACGCGTAATGGTAGTTTGTTGTTTTTTAGCTGCCGCGATGACTTCCTGCAAACGTTGATCATTCCGAGGATGTGTTGCAAACACACCATGATAGCCTCGCGGCTCCCTGTCCTCCTCTTTGGCCCGCTGTTTCTCGAATTCATCCTGATCTTTTAATATGCCGATAACGTCAATCATCTCGTCCGGATCATAGCCCACAGACGCAATGTATTCGGCACCGAGACGATCAGACTCAAGTTCAGCCGCACGGCCGTAACCACTGATAACGGCCGAGCCGAGTATGGACGACAAATCACCAAAAACCCTGTTGCCTGTTGCAATTACTGCAGCCGAAGCGATCAGCCCGGACAGCTGTTGTTTGCTGATCGCCTTGGCGCTATGCCGAGCGGTGACATGGCCGAGTTCATGACCCAGCACGCCGGCGAGTTCGGACTCTGAGTTCATGTACGCCAGAATCCCACGGCTGATGTAGATATAGCCACCAGGCAGCGCAAAGGCGTTGACTATGGGTGAATCAATCACAAAAAAGTGATAATAAAGATGTTTACGATGACTGACCACTGCCAGTTCTTCACCCACCCGTGCCACATACGCCTGCAGTTGCGGATCGTCGTAGAGCTTATATTCTTTCAGAACTTCCTGATGATATTGCTTGCCCAGGTTAATTTCCTGCTCCTCACTAATCATCATAAAATCCTGCCCGCCGGTGACAGGATTTGTCGCACATGAAGTCAGTAAAGCCGGTAACGTTAAACTTAAGAATATTATATGTAATTGTCTTTTCATCTATGTTGCCATGAATGTTTATACTGATGATACTATATGCAGAATTAATCTCCAGCATCGTCAACAATCGTAAAATTATACAAGCATGAATTTAACTAACAAAGTAGCACTCATTACGGGAGCAGGCAGCGGCATCGGCAGACAGATCGCGTTGACTTATTCCGAATCTGGTGCAGCCGTCGGCGTTGCCGATCTGAATATTGATACAGCCGGCCAGACAGCAAAGGACATAATCAAGGCGGGTGGACAGGCGATACCGCTAACAGTGGACGTCACCGATGAACAGCAGGTTGAACAGGGCACGCAGGAGCTGGTCAATGAATTCGGTAAGATTGATATTCTATTGAGTAATGCCGGCATCCAGCATATTGACCCGATCATTTCACTTGACTACTCGGACTGGCGCAAGGTTGTTGCCGTACATCTGGATGGCGCATTTCTCACATCCAGGGCCGCCATGCGTCATATGATTGATCTGAAAACAGGTGGCTGCATACTTTTGATGGGCTCGGTTCACTCCAAGCTCGCCTCACCCCTGAAAGCGCCTTATGTCAGTGCCAAACACGGACTGCTTGGCCTTTGCCGCAGCATTGCCAAAGAAGGTGCCGAACATAATATTCATTCAAATGTCATCTGCCCGGGATTTGTAAAAACACCCTTGGTTGAAAAGCAAATACCCCAGCAGGCGAGGGAATTAAATATTTCTGAAGAGGAGGTTGTTAAAAATATCATGCTTAAGGATACGGTTGATGGCGAGTTTACCACCACCCAGGACGTTGCAGACACAGCGCTTTTCCTGGCTGCTTTTCCAAACAAGGCGCTGACCGGCCAGTCGATAATTGTCAGCCATGGATGGGCAATGGAATAAACCTTAGCAAGATTCATGAACAATCAGATCAAAAGCAGTTGGAGCAGGATAAAACCAGCATTCATAGCCTTGTGCTTGCCGGTTTTTCTGGGCGTCAACGCCTGTTCAGATGAGACAATGCAGAACGTTCAGAAAATCAAGGATTATGAAACAGCTAGAACAATATTCTGGGATGAGCTATATCCCGATGGCGGCGAGACCCTCTATTGCGCGCAGCAATTTGATGGCGGTTATAATCGCGGGATAAACATCGAGCACGTATTTCCCATGGGCTGGGTCACACATACGCTGGACTGTGGCCGCCGAAAAGAGTGTCGACTTAACAGCGCGCTGTTTAATCAGATTGAGGCCGACCTGCACAATCTTTACCCGGCACGCACTGAAATAAACAAAGAGCGCTCAAGTATTGCCTTCGGCATGGTCAATGGAGAGAAGCGTAACTACGGATCCTGCGATTTCGAGATACAGCATCGCCGTCCAAGGCTGGTTGAGCCCAGAGAGGAAGTTCGCGGCAACATCGCCCGCTCGATGTTTTACATGGCTGATACATACAATCTTACCCTGTTTGAGAAACAGATCGCGATTTTAGAGAAGTGGCACCGGGAAGATCCGCCCGACCAGTTTGAAAAAGATCGTAATGATAAAATCGAAAAAATTCAGGGCAATCGCAATCCATATATAGACGGCAAAATTTTCTGATATTGATTGCAGTCCCGCAGCCAGGATGAACGAAAATTAACGTTATTGGTCTTGCCAAGGATTAATTGGTTACATATATTAGTATGTGAAGTTATGCAGTGTTTAGCCATATTATTATAGCTGCCGGCTTGAAGCATCGAATAAAGCGTACTAAAATGTTGATGTACGGAGTTTACGGGGACAATACTCATGTCTAAATTTTACCTATTACTATTTTTTTCTTTCCTGTTTGTTACGAATTCGTTTGCGGCCGATCAACAGATATCGACTGCCGAGATCAGACTGATTGAGCAAGCTATAGCTAAAGAAGGTTCATCGTTTGTGATCGTTGGCCTGGCCGACCCGGCTTCTGCTGCCAGCGTTTCCAGGACAAGTATGGTGTTGACTAAATCAACGTTTTTGAATTCAGTATCGATCACTAATTCGAAGCGTAACAACAGCATAGAGATTGTCGACCAGCTGGTTAACATTCCCTATGTTGTAGTTAAGGTGAACAACAGTAGCGGGCTGGCGACACTGCAGTTGCATACACAGGTTAAAACAATCGAGGCAAACAGGGAATTCAAAGCCGCACTAAGAACTTCGGTGCCCAGGGTACACGGATTTTCAAATCCCTGGAGCAGTGCTGCCTATAACGGCAGTGGAAGCTGGGTCGCGATAATCGACTCCGGTGTTTACACCAACCACCCGATGTTCAGCGGGAAAAGTATCATCCAGGCCTGTTTTGTGACTGACAGCAGCTGCAATAACAATACCAATACGCAATATGGCGGTAATGCGGCAAATCCGGCACCCAAGGGCAAAAGTGATCATGGAACTCATGTGGCCGGCATCGCCGTTGGCCGCTACATCGCCTCACAACGAATGGCTGGCGTAGCGCCCGGGGCAAACCTGATTGCCCTGCAGGTATTCACTCGAGCCGGCAGGACCGGGACGGCATCAATGGTCCGGGCACTCAATTATGTCTATTCACTGGCGGCATCGAGGCGAATTGCTGCTGCAAACATGAGTATTCAGGGGCAGCTTTTTACCCAGGCCTGCGATACCAATTTTCCTTCAATGCTGACGGTGATTAAGAAATTGCGCAACAGAAAAGTCGCAACGGTCATTGCGGCCGGCAATCAGGGCGATGATGTAAAAATTGCCATGCCCTCATGCCTGAGCGAGGGCATTGCGGTTGCAAATGCAACAAAAAGCTATGGCATCTCGCAAAGTTCAAATCGCAATACAATGGTGTCACTGATCGCACCGGGCACAAACATCAGATCGGCAACAATTGGCAGCGGTTATTCCGTTAAAACCGGCACCTCAATGGCGGCACCAATGATAGCCGGGGCGTTCGCAGTCATGCGTAAATTCAAGCCCACAGCCAGCGTTTCGGCAATCGAGGCGGCGTTGCAAAACGCAAGCCGCCTGGTTAAAGACACGCTTAAACCGGGTGACGACTATCATCATCCCTGGCCGTTATTGAACAAGGCAAGAACAAACCTTGGCGGTACCACGAAAAAAACCACGGCCGTTGGATTTAACACCGGTTCGTCTATAAACCGGTTTAATAAAATTTCCAGCACCAACTGGGGCGTCAGCGCCACAACTGTTCTGGGTGCAAACGGTGTTGCCTTTAATTTTGGGTCTGTTAATCAAACATCGGCACTGGCTTATCCGCAAACAATATTGACAGGCAGAGTGGCTGCGCGCCTGAGATTTTTAAATGGCGGCGGCGGTTCATACGGCATCATGGTCCGGCAAGGCGGCAGCATCGAGCATTTACACACAACATCACCATCATCAGATTTTCACGATGGCTACCGGTTTGGCATTACAGACAGCGGCTACTACTCTGTTTTCAAATACGAACACGGCAAAATAATACAGGTGGTTAGCTGGACGTTTAACCCGGGTATCGTGAAGATGAATAACTGGAACACCCTGTTAGCTACTACCGGAGGAAAAACCGTTAAATTTTATATCAACGGTGTGCTGGTGGGCCAGCATTCAAGCAATCGACTCATTTACGGCGGGCCAGGCATCCACTCGTATAAAACAACAATTAATGGTACCGTTTACGTAGACTGGTTTGTCACCAAGAGTAACTCTACTTCGGTTGGATACAGGAGTTTGACCAGCGGATCAAAAACCTCACAATCAACGGCATCAAATGCTCAAGGCCTGATGTTAAACCAGGCCGGCTGCCCGGAGTCTCCTGATCCGGCTATCTGTGCGGCGATCCAGCATAAGAACACATTCAGGGCACAGACTCTAAACAAATAGCAGAGAACCGAATTTAAATGGGGACAGACCACGGTTAATTTCGCTTCCAAGGTCGACCATGGATACCTGGCTTTGCCCTTCGTGATAATGCATCTCCTATTTCATCCTGGAACCGGTTATTCCCCAGAGCGTAATTACTATTTGTGTACTGTCTGATTTTATCTATAAGTTGCGGATGCAGATCAGAATTAAACAAATCTTTGTAAGAACTTAGCCTGGATTTATCATTACGGCCTAATGTTAAATATTCTTCGTGGGGTACAATCCCGCCAGAAAATTCGCCCTCGCCATTAACATTGTAACTCGACCACTGATATTTTCCAGGATGATCAACAATTCCCGCACGAACCGGGTTCATTTCTATATATCGATAACAGGCTAATACATAGGTACGAGACTGGACCAATGTTGATTTATATCGACCATCCCAGAGTGTACCACTGCGATTATAAGTACGATTAATATATTGCACATAACGCTGCCCCAGACTTTTCATCAGCAGGCCGACACCCTCTTTATCCTTTGGCGTTAGCAACAGATGT
>JAHEKD010000515.1 GCA_024638545.1 Gammaproteobacteria bacterium | reverse complement strand
CTGGCCGAGGTTAGAAAAGTCGCACCAAAATTTCAAACAACCAGCGTGAAGGAGCTGTGTGATATAGAAACTGTCAAAACGCTGTTCAATAACAGAATTCAGGTGATGGCAAATTTCACCCACGAAGTTATGCAGCAAGTTTGCAATGAAGAATCCAGCAAGCTGAAATTGAGCAAATCCCGTGAGTTTAAGTCATTTAAAAAGGCACACCTGTTAATGAGAAGAGAATGGGCATCAATGGATGATAATGCGCGTCAAAAGCTCAATTTAATTTTGAAGAAAAATGAAAACCTGCATTTCGTTTATCAGATGAAGCTCAAACTGCAGGACATAATTACTGCTAAACACCAGACTAATTATCAAAATGCCCTTAATCATTTACAGGAATGGTGCAAAAAAGCTGAGGAATCGGGAATTGCCGCACTTGAGCAATTCTCCATGAAATTGAAACGTTATTCCCTGGCTGAAGTCTAGCCCGCAGCTTTAAACAGGCTTACTTAATCGGAACCGTCCTGGAGGTAACCACCAGATTATCACCATATATTCGAGATTGTCGTGATCCTGACAGCCATCGAATAATGTCTGGCATTTAACTGGTGCTTGTCACAATACTGATTGGGTATTAAGGATGCAATAATAATGGCTCCGGAAGAGCCATTGTATTCGGGTTAATATCCAGATTTACTCATCCGGTTATTTGATTTTTGCTTCTTTGTAGATCACGTGTTTACGAACGACCGGATCGTATTTTTTGATCAGCATTTTCTCAGGCATATTACGCTTGTTTTTTGTGGTTGTATAATAGTGTCCGGTCCCAGCCGAAGAGACAAGTTTAATTTTATCGCGCACAGTATTTCTCCCTGTTAGTAGACTTTTTCGCCACGTTCACGCAGCTCTTTCAACACAACATCGATGCCTTTTTTATCGATGATACGCAGTCCCGCGTGCGAGACACGCAATTTGACCCAACGCTGTTCATTCTCTAACCAAAATCGGCGGTCATGCAGATTTGGCAGAAAGCTACGCCTTGTTTTGTTGTTCGCATGAGACACATTATTCCCGCGAACAGTGCGTTTACCCGTAACTTGACATACTCTAGACATGATTTATTCCGTCAATAACAATAATAATTAAAAAGCCGTTAAGTGGCTTCTTACAAAGGATGGCAGTTATACCAAAAATAGGACAATAATGGTAGTCCAATAGCCTGAATTTCCTATAAATATCCCCTTTCAGCGAGTGAAATTGCAGAGCTATCACCAATTATCATATGATCAAGCAATCGAATGTCCAGCAAATCAAGCGCCGCATGCAGCCGCCCCGTGATCGAGATATCAGACTGACTGGGCTCAGCCACACCTGAAGGATGATTATGCGCCACAATTACCGCACTGGCACGCTTTTCAAGTGATATCCTGGCCACCTCCCGGGGATAAACAGTTACCTGATCAATGGTACCGTGGAAGAGTTCTTCGCAACAAAGAATTTGATTTTTATTATCAAGAAAAATACACACAAAACATTCGTAGGGTCTGTCCTTTAACCATGCCAATAAGTAGGCCTCGCACTGCCTTGGTGAAGTCAACGCATCCACCTCAAGCATTCGTTCCTGCTGTATGCGCCGGCCCAACTCTAAGGCGGCATGCAAAGCAATGGCCTTTGATATGCCAATACCGGGCTGTTCGCAGAGATTCTTCACAGGTTCGTTAAATATGGCACGCAGGCCACCATGTTTAACCAGCAGGGCACGGGCAATGTCGATTGCTGTACGGCCCTTTGAGCCAACACCAAGCACGATAGCCATTAACTCCACATTGCTGAGCTGACCGGAACCCTGCCTGACTAGTTTATCTCTCGGCCTTTCGTTTTTAGGCCACTGTTTTATCGACATCATTGAACACCTCCATGTGTTGCAAATAAAATAATTATGACAAATGTAATTTACACTATTCACGCCCTCTGGTGTAATCTCTGATACACATTAAATCAACAACAGCATTTCATCTGATTTGAGGCGTTTTAGCTAATCATACGAAAGCTAGTTTAGCATTCAAAAGGCGTTAACGAGCAATAGTGCAATGCAGCTTACTGTATTTATGCATAACTCAACGCAGGTTGTGAATATTCGGGTCGGTATTCATGTAACCCTAAATTGACGCCATAAGAGCTGATATATTGGACCTAATTTGATAGACTTCGATGAGCGAGAATTTTGTATCATACTATTTATAATGCGCGAACAGAAATGCATAGTGACACCTGCGATCCGCGGAGATTTTCTGCATCAAACACGACACCGCCTGGGAAGCACATTTTTTAAATATGGCCGTTTCCAATAACAATATTATTATCGGTGTAACTGGCGGAATTGCGGCTTATAAGGCACCCGTTTTGGTCCGCCGTTTAAAAGAACAGGGGAAGACCATCAAGGTAGTCATGACCCATGGCGCCAGGCATTTCATCACTCCATTAACGTTACAGGCGGTCAGTGGAGAGCCAGTTCGCGATTCATTGCTGGACGCCGATGCCGAATCAGGTATGGATCATATCGATCTGGCACGCTGGGCGGATACTGTGATAATTGCACCTGCCAGCGCTAATTTTATTGCCAAATTGGCACATGGCTTTGCTGATGATTTATTGAGTACTCTGTGTCTGGCCACCAGTGCGAGAATATATCTGGCACCCGCCATGAATCAACAAATGTGGCAAAACAGGGCTACACGGGAAAATATTGCAAAAATCGCTAAAAATGGCATATCCATTCTCGGGCCAGATGACGGCGACCAGGCC
>JAHEKD010000514.1 GCA_024638545.1 Gammaproteobacteria bacterium | reverse complement strand
TTGAATCGTCTGTACAAAATCCTTCTGCTCCTTGTTTAATCTAGTCCCCACCAGCAAATCGGTCATACCTATTACACCATTCAAAGGTGTTCGTATCTCATGACTCATGTTGGCGAGAAAGCTTGTTTTAGCATTGTTGGCGCTCTCCGCTCTGATAACCGCTTCATTAATTTGACGTATAAGCTTCGCGACATACAGTGGTAACAAAATAAGCCCAAGCATCACTCCAAAGCTTATGTAAGAGTTTGTTTGCCAATATGGAGTTAGAGTTAACACTATAGAAAAACCCACAATGCTAAGCCCCATGGATGCGAAAAGGTAGCTGCGACCAAACCTGAAACCGTAACCGAAAGTTACCCACAGATACATTACAAATAAAGGTGCAGTCGATTCTCCGCCTACAAAAACTGAGGCTGAAATACATACCATGTCCACAACCATCCCAAATATCCGCCTCACAACTGACTTAATGGGATTTATGAGAATTGCGGCAAGTATTGACAGGGCGATGACGATACTACTGCCCGCGAGAAGTTGAAAAACTAACTGAGAAGCTGGATTTTCTTGATAACTAAAAGCTTCTATCCAAGTTAGGTACAACACTAAGAGCGATACAATAATCACACGTATTATTGCTTGCTCTGACTCGGTATCTGGACATCTACCTAATCGGTCTCTGATCTTTGAGAAAAGAATCTGGGTGATCTCCGCATGCACTTATCTAACTTAAATGCTAGACCATCTGGCCAAAACTACCAGTTTTATTGACAGCGATGACTATTCGAACCGCGAGAATAGTAAAGCGGCGTTATGACCACCGAAGGCAAACGATTGTGACATACCAAATCGCACATCTACTTGTTGACTTAGATTACGCACAAAGTTCAGATCTGAAATGGGATCCTGGAGGTTTTTGCAGATATGAGTGACCTGATTTACCAACGTCAGTATCGTCACGACCGCTTCAATAGATCCGCTAGCACCAAGTGTGTGGCCGAGCAATGATTTTGTTGAGTTGACCCATGCGTGCTTATCAAATAATCGCTGCATAACATCAGACTCTACTTGATCATTATTTTTCGTCCCGGTGCCATGCGTATTAATGTAATTAATATCATTGACTTTCAAATTGGCATTTTTCACTAGAGCCAAAATCATCCTCTCAATTTGACTTCCCTCTTTTTCAATGCTCATCATGCTGCGAGCGTCAAAGGATTGTTCGAAGCCAATGATCTCTGCCAAGATCACCGCCCCCCTTCTAATCGCAGAGTCGTAATTTTCAAGAACGAGCACTCCAGCCCCCCCCTGACTGTACAAAAACCCGGAGTGCCCTTTGTCAAACGGTCTGTTTGCCGACTCCGGATTCTCATAATCGTGAACC
Organism: Gammaproteobacteria bacterium; assembly: GCA_024638545.1. GTDB lineage: Bacteria > Pseudomonadota > Gammaproteobacteria > Arenicellales > JAHEKD01 > JAHEKD01. Next base: position 1,424 of record JAHEKD010000514.1, on the reverse strand, counting down.
AAAGTTCCTGCAATATCATAACCTCGAAACATGGCTCCATAGTCATCTACGACATACTCGCTCCCGCCGGTTATTGCTACGTCTACTAAGCCATTTTTTATTGCTTGGAACGCATTTCCAATGGCAACTGTGCCGGAAGCACACGCGACGCTATAGGTTACGTTAGGCCCCTTTAGAGAGAATTTCACGCCGAGTCCTGCTGATACAGCGTTTTGCATCAACATTGAAACTGCAAATGGACTGAAACGCGTTGGAAAGTACATCTGGTTTGCGATTTCAGTTAGCTCTTTTTTTGCCTCGTGCTCTGTAACAATTTCACTGATACCTATGATCTTCTTATGTGAACGACCCATAACGTGGTTTGAAAAATTTGATAAAAAACTACTGCCTCCTCCCAATCCAGTACCAATAAAGACGCCCGTGCGTACCGGATTAATGCCCTCAATCTCGTACTTACGTCCTAGCTTGTTTACTTCTGTCAGTGAGAAACCTGCCGACGTCAAGGCATCTCTAGCCGCCAAAAACGCTATTAATGTTACCGGATCGTAATGTAAACGATCTACACGACCTAAGGCATTTAGCTCTACGTCAATATCCGGTAACGGTGACCAAATATCTGATTTGTATTCAGCGAAATAACGCCAATGCTGAGGAATCTTTTGGATGTAAGTAAAGCCATCCAAACAATTTTCCCAGAAAGTTCGGACATTAGAACCGATTGAGGTATAGACACCAATTCCCGTAACCACGACTCGGTGAGCCATCGAATTAGCCCAATGAAATCAATTTACTTTCTATGTATGAGATTACGTCCCGCACTGTATCTATGTTCTCCACCTCTTCTGGAGGAATAGACTTCTGGAATTCGTCCTCCAAAGCTATGAACAACGTCATTTGATCTAATGACGTGGGCGCCAACTCTGCTTCAATTGAAACATCAAGAAAATTTGACTCTAGATCTACCCCCAATACATCTTTCACAACTTGCGCAACACGCTCTTCAATAGTTTGCGACATTTTCTTAGATTTTAGCTGAACTACTCAACTGTCGATTTGCTCCGATAAGTGGTATTAAATCATGCCTTAATTATCAACGAGATGAAATAGAATTTAGACCTAAATAAATATCATACCAACTATGGTTTGAAGAGAACAAACAATGAATCTTGTACATTTAAAAGATAACGCTGCCGAATCAATTAGTAAATTACAACATTCTGATTCATCTCAAGCGCCACATCCTCTATCCACTGATTCGAAATTTTTTTCAACTTATTTGGATTCAGCTTCTGGCACCTTATGGTTAAGCCTGAAATCAAGTTGCCCGAAAAGATTCACCCCCAAACTGATAGAGAGTCTAAGGAATTTTCAGAAACTAACTGAGAATTCAGTCAAGACAGAATTATTATCTCACGACCAATCAA
>JAHEKD010000513.1 GCA_024638545.1 Gammaproteobacteria bacterium | reverse complement strand
AGCCGTCTGTCTCGTCCGCGCCAGGGGACTCACAAACCAGTGCTCAATTTTTTCAGGTAAGCGCCATTTAGAGACTTCGGCGATACCTTTATTGCTGAGGGCGATATCAGTGTGTCCCTGAAATCTTTTCTCCTGATTCCATAGCGTTTCGCCATGACGAATAAAAAATATTTTCATGCGTTGAAAGTTTGTAAATGGTAATCGATCATGATCTGTTCCTGGTCTGCTCACTCAAAGTCAGGCGATTTAGTATTGAATCCAGGGGCTTTAGCGCAACTCCAAAACTATGTTCGGATTCGAATTTGTGCCTTGCAGCAAGGCTCATCTGCTTGCGCGCCTGTTTATTAATAATCAGTGAGTCCAGTGCAGAAATGAACTGCTCAATATTGCCAGGGTTTGTGACGTAGCCTGTGACCTTGTCTTCAATGATGGTTGCAACGCCGCCATAATTTTGTACGACCGCAGGTAATCCACACGCCTGTGCTTCCAGCAATGCCAACCCCAGCGCCTCGTTAACAGCAGGCCAGACAAAAATGTCACTCAGCAATAGATAATTGAAAATCTCAGGATTGGCAAGTTCACCGGTAAACAGGCATCGATCCTCCAGATCCTTGTAGAACCGCTTAATCTCAGCCGCGGCATTACCATCGCCGATGATAATCAATTGCCAGTTTGCAGCATCAAGTTTTTTCAAAGCCTCAGACAGTTGTTTATAGGAGGCTTCTTTATCGCCCTCACGCATCATTGCAACCGCAATAAGCCTTACAGTATTATTTTTTAAATTATTCAGGTGTCCTGGTGCCTGGCTATTAGCAGAATCATTGCCGGTCTTGTGGATATTCACAGGGCAGAGTGGAAGCTCGTCGAGGAAGGGTTTTAGCCAGTCAATTTTTTGCTCGTGATCAAGCAGGGGCTTAATACACTCGATATCCGCCGGATTGAATGCAATAATTTGTTCAGCCTGCCGTATGCATCTAAGGGTTTGCTGATGTCCGCTTTGCCATGGGCCATTCAGCTGTTTTGGTGCAAAAGAAGCCTCAGCGATGACATACGGAATGTTCAATGCATTTGCGATTTTAATGCCTATCCAGTCAGGTGCTTTGTGATAGACATGATACGTAAAGATAAGTTCGGGAGCAGGTCCCGTACTATATTTCTCAAGTAGTTTTTTTACTATCAACATCGAGGCCCGGCGAATTTTATCCTGACTTTCCTGACATCCATCTCCCTCCCAGCTTCGTAAATCTGAGATAATCTCAACCTCATGTCCCAGTGCCTTAAGCGCCTTTATCAGTAGTCTGCCAATTTTCCTGTCACCAGACGGCCTGGGATGTGATGGTGCTTTCAGCGGCGCATAAAATCCGATCCTCATGATGAATTAAACGCTGGCAAAAGGAATTCAGTATTTAATGTAGATGGAATCACTTACTTAAAGCGATTGACCAGCAGTTGAATATTCTTCTCAAGTGAAAATTTCCCTGAAAGTGTTTGATACCCCCTATTCCCCAGTTCTGCCCGCAGCCCGGGTGATTCGATTAATTCTGCTATTGCCGCAGATAAAGCCGCAGGATTTTCCGGTGCAACCAGTATGCCGTTAATTCGGTCAGATATGATTTCAGGTATGCCGGAAACGCGGGTTGCAATGCAGGGTAATCCCTGGGACATTGCCTCCATCAGGACATTGGGCAAACCATCCCGGTCGCCATCACTATCAATGCGAGAGGCGAGTACAAACAGGTCAGCCGCCTGATAACTTTCGATGACCGAATCAAAACTTTGCGCGCCCATCCAGTTGATACGGTTATTGATTGCGAGCGCCCTGGCCTGTGTCTTGAGTTCGTCGAGGAGAGGTCCGCCTCCGATGTGTATAAATCGCCAGTGTAAGGTCTTGTCAAGTCTGGAGAGCGCGTTGAGTAGAATGTCATAACCCTTTTTGTTTACAGCCCTGCCGACAGATATTAACGTCGCAGGTTGGCTGGAATCCTTTCCATTTACCCAATAAGCAGGAACAGGTTCAGGAAATCTTGATAAATCCAGACCGTGGTACAAAAGGGTCACTTTTTCCGGCTGGCTCGATAAACCCTTGAGATATTCAACATTCGATTGGGTACAGGTCACCAGCCAGCTGAGATCTGCCAGTTTTTCTCTTAATTCCCATTGTGCTGAGGTCCAGATGTCCTTTGCATGTGCTGAGCAGCTCCAGGGCAGCTTGACGAGTTTACTGGTATAACAGGCCACCGATGCCGGAGTATGCAGAAAATGAACATATATCCATTCGCGATCAGCCTGTATTTCACTGGCCAGAACCAAAGCCTGGCCAAAACGCCGCCCCCGGTTAGAAGTAAAATCCCTGCTCAGATCTTTTACAAATGCGGGCAGAAGTGAATAAAATGCTGGTTTGAACAAGGATTTAAATAGCGCAGCAATAAATCGCAACGGGTGCAGATACAGGTATTCCGGTAAATAATGTACCCTGGCCTTGATTTTTTCATGAATCGGGTGAACACTGGGGTCAGTGGGTTGTCTCAACGAATAAATGACAATATCGACGCCTGCCTGCTCAAGTGCATGAATTTCCTGTGCAATAAAAGTTTCAGAAAGGCGAGGGTAGCCCTTAACTATGCAGGCAATTTTTTTCATGGATTCTTGGGTAATTCAGAAGCAGCTCTTAGGTGGTGTTAATATCCGATAAATTGACTTCGATTGAGGGTATTTTATACTAAGGTCGAAGCATTGGTCGCGTGATATAGTTAATCTATATGAGTGATCAAAAACATAGACTGAGTATAAAATACCCGCAGCCCGACG
>JAHEKD010000512.1 GCA_024638545.1 Gammaproteobacteria bacterium | reverse complement strand
AAATTATTTTATGGATCCGTCATGGTCGTTCGGGACACAGTGTGCTTTCTATTTTGCCAGCGTGATGATTATAGGAGTGATCCTTGGCCTTCGGCAGCGATATAAAAAATGAGCTCGGCGGATTTAACCATAGTCAGTCGGCTGGAAAATTATTGATCACACAAAACTATTTTATGATTTCAAGTTTGCATCGTATAGTAAGCCATCGATTTGAGCATGGCATGAGATAATTTTTTGGAACACGTTTTAGAAGAGTTGGATTGGCAGCAGACTCCGTTGGGTGACATTAGCCTGCGCAAACGCTCGGAGCCGCGTCTGGATCACCAGTTAATTTACGAAGTGAAGCTGGGTGACGAGTTTTTGATGTCTAGCCTGTTCGTTGAAGCAGAGGAACAACTCGCAACCCTCAGTCTGGAAAAACTGAAACACAATGGCCATACGCAGCACTTGAGCGTGGTTGTGGGTGGGCTTGGTTTGGGCTACACAGCGGTGACCGCACTACGAGATTCAGCGGTGCAAAATTTGCGTACCATCGATGTGATGCAGCCGGTAATCGATTGGCATCGCAAAGGCCTGCTGCCGGTGGGTGACGTATTAGAGACTGACGCCCGTAGTTGTTTGATTCAAGGCGATTTTTTTGAGATCGCAACCGCTGCTACAGGTGGCTTTATTGACCAGGAGAAAGTTCATGCAGTGCTATTGGATATTGATCACTCACCAGGTCACTGGTTGAATGAAGCTAACCAAAGTTTTTACAATCAGTCATCACTGGCGCTCATGGCTGACAAATTACTCGATGGAGGCGTGTTCGGACTGTGGTCTAACGAACTACCTGATCCAAAATTCATCGAGTTACTGGGCACTGTATTTACCGACGTTGAAGCGCAGATCGTGCGGTTTCCTAATCCATATTCCGGGGGCGAATCAACTAACTCGGTATATCTTGCGGCTAAAGCAGAGGCGGGCGGTTAAATGATGACATTTCTAAAACGACACGGCTTATGGGCGGCGTATTTCGCTTTTGTTGCGATCGCGATAGCTACTCACTCAGGGGAAGGTGTATTTTTAAGCTCCGGATCCTATCCGTACGGCAAACCCTTGCTATGGTTAATTCTATTGCTGTTTATGGGGTACAGCTTGAGGGTCAGCGCGCAGGAGAATTTTTTTCATAGCTTAAAGCGGATGAATCAAATTCTGTGGTCCCGCCAGGTCGGCCTGGATTTATATATTGGCTTGTTAATCCCCTTGTTTATTATTTACCTGAATGAAGGATCACTGCTGATTCTTGCGTTGTGGATATTGCCAGTATTGATTTTCGCTAATTTGGCAGTGCTTCTGTACCTGGCATTGAACTACGATTCGATCATCCTGCATTTTATTTAACCAGGTTTGCATATGAAAGTAACCATTTTTTGCGTCGGTGGCACAATCGATAAGATTTACTTTGATGCAAAGAGTGAATACGAGGTGGGTGCGCCAGCAGTTGGCAGGCTCTTGCGAGAGATGAAGGCAAATATCGACTACGAAGTGGTCTCATTAATGTCAAAAGACAGCCTTGAAATGTCGGATGAAGATCGGGCCACCATTGCGCGTGCGGTTGCCGATTCTGCGCAGGATAAAATCATTATTACGCACGGAACCGACACTATGACGACGACTGCGCAACAACTGAAAAAAATAACTGGCAAGACAATTGTTTTAACCGGTGCACTTGCGCCGGCTATTTTTAAGGACAGCGATGCAGCCTTTAATATAGGCTGTGCACTTGCTACCGTGCAGTGTGCCGGGCCCGGCGTGTACATTGCAATGAATGGCAGAGTTTTCGATGCTGATAAGGTTCGCAAAGATGTTGATCAAAATCGTTTTGTTGAAATCTAGCGGCTTGAGATAGCCATATTTTAATGCACATCGCCACCACGCAACGAACGGCAGTAAATACGCTGAGTATTGATGACGCACCATTTATTTTGGAGCTAACCCAGACCGATGGCTGGATGCGGTTTATCGGTGACAATGGTTTCACCTCGGTTGCTGAGGCAGAAAACTACATTAGTGATGGGTTTTTAAAAACCTACCTGGTACACGGCTTTGGCTACTACCTGGTGAGTGATACGCAAGGCAAGCCAATCGGCATCGCGGGATTCTTAAAGAAGAATTATCTGCAAAATCCCGATTTTGGTTTCGCTTTTATGCCGGAGTATCATGGCCGGGGTTACGCCCATGAGGCCTGCCAGGCCGTGCTGGACTATGGCGTAGAATTTTTCGGGTTTGAACACCTCGACGCGGTCACCTTGCCAATCAATAAACCCTCAATAGGACTATTGGAGAAACTCGGATTTTCTGAAGCGGGTGAGACTGATGTGCCGTCCAAAGCAGGTGACCCGCGACCGGCCGAGAGGGTAAGTCTTTACCGATGGAGTAAGGCCTAGTTTCGGGCTACGCGACCAACAGCCTATTTACCAGTTTGACATAGCCCGCAGGGTCTTTGATCTGGGCTCCTTCGCTCAATGCGGCTTGATCAAACAGCACCTGGGCCCAATCACCAAAACGTTCGCTCTTGATATCCAGTTGTTTTACCAGTGGATGCTCGGGATTTAGTTCCAGAATTGGTTTTGTCGACGGCGCATCCTGACCCATAGCCTTCATGATTCGCTCGAGGTTTGCACCCGGGTCGTTAGCATCTGCTACCAGGCAAGCCGGGGATTCAGTGAGGCGACTGGTTAGGCGCACTTCTTTCACTGAGTCGGCCAGCACCTCCTGTAGTTTTTCGGTGACGGATGACAGTTCCTGTTTTTGCTCTTCCTGTTCCTTCTTTTC
>JAHEKD010000511.1 GCA_024638545.1 Gammaproteobacteria bacterium | reverse complement strand
AGAAAGCGTATTCCTGTTGCTTGCATGGACAATGCTGCCGTTGAAAAACGCCGCATTGTGTTGAACGCCAATCCATCGCTCTTTTAGTGCAGGCATTTCGATAATACCAATAACAGGCTTACCATCATGCAGCAATGCGATAAGGCAACCAAATGTAGGGCGGCCGGTGATAAAGCTTTTAGTACCATCTATGGGATCAATGACCCAGAGGTATTCAGAATCCGAGTGCTGTTGCGCGTATTCCTCCCCCAGTATTCCGTGGTCGGGATATAGCGTGTTGATTGCGTTGCGCAAGGTTTTTTCAATGCATTTATCGGCAATGCTTACGGGTGTATTATCAGACTTACTTTCTACATCGAGACTGGTGCGAAAATATTTCAGGGCAATTTCCCTGGCCTGATCTGCGAGTTGATTTGCAAAAACCTTGAACTGTTTAACGCCCATTTAATTCCTGAATTAGTCTGTGCATGTGATTATAGCTATAAGTTGATTTGCTGGTGTTCTATAATTTGTGAAAAATTTGTGTTGGTTATTTATGCAAAATTCAAACGATGGAAATTATCCGCCAACGCACGCCATGCTCGCCATGCTTGCGAGTGGTTGCGATTCAGGCATTATATTATGTTGCGGAGAGGCGCTTGACAGCTATTGCCTCCACTTGTCCAGATCAATGCCAATGACTACGAAGCTGGTCATCAACGTCGAAACCGATGCTGGCCGTGCTGGCTCAAGTTACCTGCCAGCCCGTGACATCAGAATTGCGCTGCATCAACAGGATTATCTGTCATTTCTCCACGATATTTCGCGGTATTTTTTTAATATCGTCGTGATTGAAAATAACCCTAACCTCGACAGGATGATTAGCAGGTTGCTTGAAAAATTAATGCCCTCTGGAATGATGATAATTTTATTTTCTGACCTGGATACAGTGAAATCCAGTTTGCCACCGACAGGCTGGCATACTGTAGATACAAAGTGGTCAGATAAGGCGATCTTTATACGTGCAGAGTCAGCGGATGCGCAACCAACGACGCGCAAAGGGGGTAGGCGCGCACGTATACGAAAAATCCAGGTATAGGTATTCGGGGCGAAATTGAAAATGAAAGCTGATAAACAGCCAGACTATGGTTATCACAGCGAATCACGCTGGGATAATGATTATCTGGTCAAACCGCTGCTTCAAGTTCTTGAAGGTATGCAGCTCAGCGACAAACGATTATTTGAAGTTGGTTTCGGCAATGGCTGGATTGCAAATTATCTGGCAGAAAATGGCTATGAGGTTAGCGGAATTGAACCGTCCGCATCCGGCGTTAGCATCGCTCAAAAAGCCTATCCTGATTTAAACCTGCAGCCGGGTAATGCCTATGATGACTTACAGTCAGAATTTGGTGTTTTTCCGGTGGTTTACAGTGTTGAAGTGATTGAACATTGTCAATACCCGCGGCAATTCATAAGCACAGTTTATAATCTGCTGGAGGATGGTGGCAGGGCTGTCATCACCACGCCTTATCACGGGTATGTAAAAAATTTACTGATTGCGCTGTTGGGAAAAACCGATTCCCATTTTAACCCGCTCTGGGACGAAGGCCACCTGCGGTTTTTTTCAGAGAAAACGCTTGAGGGCCTGCTGTTAGAATCGAATTTTAAGTCAGTCAAATTTATCAAGGCAGGGCGTTTCATGCCGGTATACAAGTCGATGGTTGCAATTGCCGTCAAGTAATTATCAACTGGTGATTTTGACCAGGAGTTGATTTTCTGAGATACTGGATAGAGATATATAACTTAATCTTCCCGTTCAGATGTCAAATGGTCGAAATCATATAAAAGCCATCAATCGCAGACATGAAATGATGGTTGGCATAGTGCTGAGTTCTTTATTTATGGCGATTGCATTATTCAGCGGGCGTGCGCAGGAAGAATCTGTTGTCATCGAATCAGCCCTGAAAAAAACACTGGCCGGTCAATACTTCAGTCAGAAGATCAGTGCGTCTGAACATTATGATAAGCAGCTTGACGAGTCTAAACGCACGTTGATTAATGCACTGCTCAATCAGGATGCTCCAGCTCGCAGGCATGCTCAGGAATCGAATAAGCTAGTGGATAATACCAGGTTACTCGGCTGGGTTAAGGCCGGTAAATACTACATGTCACATCATTATCTTATGCAGCAGGCGTCCGTTGCTGTTGACATGAAGGATCATCAACAGCTCGGGATGATCATGCGAATACTTGCCCAGCTCTCTGCCAGCCAGGGAGACCTTGCATCGGCTGAAGTTTATTTATTCGAGGCCCTGGGAATATTTAAGCAGCTGAACAGTCAGCAGGACCTGGCAAATACGCATCTACTGATCGGTCAAATGTATGCCAGGCGCAGGCAGGTTGCACAGATGGCAGGCTGGGCCTACGGTGATTTACTGATGGCGAGGTTTTACCTAAGCAAGGGTAATTACTATCAGGCCAAGGAAACGCTGGATATGTCCATAGATGACAATTTAAAACTCGGACGCACGGGCGCTGTGGCCAGTGCCTATAAAACCATGGCCAGATATTACCGAGCGGTCAACGATGCTTCCGGCGAGCTTTATGCGTTAATAGAAGCCGGTAAATACTACGCACATTCAGGACAATCCTATCAGGCACAGCAAGTGGTTCAGAAACTACAACAGCGACAGGCGCCGCTGGATCTAATTCAATCGCTTGAACAGCAGATCGAATTGCGTCTTTCCAGGTACGAATCTCAGGTCAAAATTGTGCACCAGGCCCGTGAATATATGCAGCTCTACAGCCTGTATAAAAGCAAGGGAGAACATGGACGTGCCTG
>JAHEKD010000510.1 GCA_024638545.1 Gammaproteobacteria bacterium | reverse complement strand
GATGGTGAGCGCAGCGGCAAAGAGCTTTATTTCACAGCAGCCTGGTGTTAGTGAGGTTAACATTCTCAGTGAAAATGCGATCACTGCTTCCGAGATGGAAGGCATCGAGAACATTATGACTTATAAAATCAGTGATAAAGAGGTTTTTGTAAAATCTGCCTATCTGATTAAAGGCCCCTATATCTTTTCCATTAGCATGGCTGGATCTGCCCAATCAATTGATGAAATGCAAATCTCTTTTAAACACATGATCGAAAATATAGAGTTTTTATGAAAGATTTATGTCTAATAAAATTATATCTACAGGTGTATCCTCATCTTCAATAAGCTTCAATTTTCCGGTACCAACTTAACTGGCGAGTACCATCAAGCAGGGGACTTCCGAAATCATGCTGGTTTCCGTGCACGCGGGGTGTTGTTTTAATTTTGAGCCGATTTTGGTAAGATTAATCGGGTACGAAACGGGGAGCTGTACTTCTGGTATATGCAACGAGGCATATACCATATTATTCGTAGCAGGACCAGGCGTAGGCTCATATAATGCAATTATCTATTGACCTGTCGTTCATAAGATTTAAACAATGAATTAACACGTCATTAAGTTAGCTGCTAATTAACGACCTGCAAAAAGCAGACGGGGTGAAGTGTAGCGTTAATTTACTGCGCATTGCTCAGCTGCTTATACACTGCAGGCTTGAGGGATTTACATACTATGAAATCAAATAATATAGATATAAAAACACCTGCAGGTAGAGTAATAATGTCAGTTTACCGAACTTTTTTCTTGTCATTAATTGTCTTCGTTTCACAGGCATTTGCTCTTGATCATATGCAGTCGAATATCGACCTGGGAAAAATCAAGCAGAGTATCATAGCAAAAGGTAAAGCCACCGTGATCGTGGGTTTGAGCGATCCCGTGACGGCAAAAACCTTATCAATTTCCTCAATTAAGTCTAAAAAGACAGCCTTTTTGCAATCCGAGCCTGTTGTCAAGGCGATGATTAACAATTCGATACATGTTATAGACGAGCTTGAGAACCTACCGTTTACAATTCTCGAAGCGGATCTGGAAGGACTGCAGAGCCTGGAAAAACACGGTCAGGTGATGACCATTGAAGCAGATCGGGCGCACAGGGCATCGCTTAAACAGGCTGTTCCCAAGCTGGCCGGTTTTTCCAACCCCTGGGGCAGCTCGACTTATAATGGTCAGGGCACCTGGGTGGCAGTCATTGACAGTGGCGTTTTTACGAATCACACCATGTTTCAGGGAAAAAGTATCATTCAGGCATGTTTTACTACCGATGCCAGTTGTCCTAACAACGCTAACACCCAATACGGGGGGAATGCCGCGAATCCGGTTCCAAAGGGAAAAAGTGATCACGGCACGCACGTTGCCGGTATCGCTGTCGGGAGATATGTGCCATCTCAGCAACTGGGCGGTGTCGCGCACAAGGCGAATTTAATTGCAATTCAAGTCTTCGACCGCGATAAGTTAGCCTATACATCAGCATTAGTACGCGCCTTGAATTACGTTTATTCCCTGGCGGCCTCAAGGCGTGTTGCAGCAGCGAATATGAGTTTAGGCGGCGGTCTTTTTGATTCGGCTTGCGATTCAAGATCTTCAGCAATGGCGACTGCAATTCGAAAATTACGCGACAGAAAAGTCGCAACCGTGATTGCATCAGGTAACGATCACCACGACACCAGGATATCGTTTCCAGCCTGTATCAAAGAGGCTATTGCGGTTGCCAGTGCCACAAAAAACTACGGTATATCCGCATTTTCTAATCGAAACACCATGATTTCCCTGATCGCGCCAGGATCTACAATTAAATCTGCAACAATTGGCACCGGCTATTCCGTCAAAAGCGGGACATCAATGGCTACGCCTATGATTGCAGGTGCTTTCGCATCAATGCGTAAAATCAAACCAACCGCAACTGTCTCAGCTATTGAGGGCGCATTACAAAATGCCAGCCGCTTAGTCAGGGATACCGCTATCACAGGTGATCAGTATTTTCACTTCTGGCCATTACTGAACAGGGCCAGAACAAATCTTGGTGGGACAACGATGGCGACCACGGCAGTAGGTTTTAATACCGGATCCTCTGTGAACCGCTTTAACAAAGCATCAAAAACAAGCTGGTTTGTAAAAAACGGCACTTTACTTGGTGCCAATGGTGTTGCATATAACTTCGGCAGCGCTGATAACTGGTCAAATTTAGTTTATCCGCAGACTATTTTAACCGGTCGCATTGCTGCCAAGGTTCGCAGTACCAACACATCTGGCAAAGCCTTTGGTTTATTAATCCGGCATGGAGGCAGCGTTGAGTTTGATAGTTTTGCAGGTGCCACAAGCAATACGCATGATGGCTATGGCTTCTATATTACTAACGGTGGTTTCTATTCTGTCTGGAAACATTCCTATGCTTCGGCAGTAAACGTGGTTCCATGGACAATGAATAGTTCCATTGTGAAAATCAGTGATTGGAACATCCTGCTGGTAACCACTGGCGGCAAGACGGTCAAGTTCTATGTCAACGGCACATTGATCGGACAGCACTCTGATAACCGTATTGTATATGGTGCCCCCGGACTACGATTCTTTGATTCCAGTGGCACATTTTATTCAGACTGGTTTGTTACCAAAAGTAACTCAACTTCAGTGGGATATCGAAGCCTATCTGATGACTTGACGCTGACTTTAAAAGCATCAGATGAATCATCAGGCCTGATTCAAAAACAGCATAACAGTGGCTGTCCGGAATCGCCGGATACTCTGGTGTGCGCGACTATTGAGTACAATCAGCAGCTCAGAGGCCGGATACAG
>JAHEKD010000030.1:9711-11282 GCA_024638545.1 Gammaproteobacteria bacterium | reverse complement strand
CCGCCCGAATCGAGCGCCATGAGAATGACGCCGAGGTGCTGCTGCGCCTGTTCCAGCTGGCCATCGTCTCGTTGTTCGGCGCGCTTTATCTGGTCTCGCCCAAGACCGATGAAGGCACCGCCTTTGCGCTGGCGCCATACGTCATCGGCATCTATTTCGTGCTGACCGTGTTCGGGCTTGGCTGGGCGCTGCGCGCGCGGCTTCCGGACTGGTCGGTATATGTATCGATCCTGATCGACATCACCGTGCTCTATGCCATGATCTGGAGCTTCCACCTTCAGTACGAGCAGCCCGCATCATTTTATCTGAAAGCCCCGACCCTATTATACGTATTCATATTTATCTCCCTGCGCGCACTGAGATTTGAACCGGGATTTGTCGTGTTTGCAGGTCTGACGGCGGCCGCCGGATGGTTAGCTATGTCTTATTATGCAATTTCAACGACGGGCATGGAAAATATTACCCGTGACTATGTTGAATACCTGACCAGCAACAAAATCCTGATCGGCGCAGAGTGGGATAAAGTCATTTCCATAATTGTGGTTACCGCTGTATTAACTGCAGTCATCACCAGAGGGCAACGATTATTGAAACAGGCGATACAGAGCAACACTGCCGCCGAAGATTTATCACGTTTTGTTCCTGACGTTATTGCCCAGCAGATCAAGCAACATTCACATGAGCCGGATTTAAGCCAGACTGAAACCGGTGAGTGCAGCATACTGTTTGTCGATCTCGTAGACTTCACCTCAATTAGTGAAAAAATGTCGCCCAGGCAGCTGGTGATGACGCTCAATTCATATTTTGCAGTTGCCGCCGAGCCAATTCACAAGCATGGCGGCGTTATTAATCAATTTCAGGGCGATGCTATCCTGGCCAGTTTTAATATTCCAAAACAAAATCCTGAACATGCAGTAAACGCGATTAAAGCCGGTCTTGGTATATTAAAAACGCTCGAATACACGGATTTTTCCGGTGTTAAACTGGCTGTCAGAATTGGCGTTAACACCGGCGAAGTGACGGGTGGGCTTGTTGGCATACCTGAACGGCTGAACTACACGATACATGGCGATGATGTCAACATCGCCTCTCGCCTGGAACAGTTGAATAAGGAGTTTAATACACAAATACTGCTCTCTGAAAAAACAAAAAATATGGCTGGTGACGTATTCGATTACAAACTCGTGACCGAGCATAGTCTGCGCGGCCGATCAAAGCCGATGAAAATTTTCACTTTGACAACAATCGATTAAAACCAGGTATCAGATCATCTGCCAGCCAGGGTTAGTTTATCCATATTCACAATAATGAAATCTGCTATTTCCTCAACATCGTTTAAATTGAGCACTTGCATGTTGTCACCATGATCTAATGGCTGATCGCTGGCGAGCGCGATAATGTGTTTATCCGATGGATATAAAAGCGGAAAGCCCAGCTTCGGCCTGTGCAATTCAATCTTGCTTATGTTAGCCATCTTATACCCCTCGACCAGTACAATATCACATTCAGCCGCTGATATTTGCGCCAGACACTCGTGCAAAGGTATCTCCTCGGACACTTCGGTAATTTTA
>JAHEKD010000030.1:0-9701 GCA_024638545.1 Gammaproteobacteria bacterium | reverse complement strand
TAACAAATCGCTTTGCTGATGATATTAATACCTGATCTGCCCCTGCATGCCTTAATTCATAGCTGTCTTTTCCTGGTAAATCAATTTCAAAATCATGATGCGCGTGCTTGATTACCGCGATACGAATATTTTTTTGTTTTAAAACCGGAATCAACTTTTTTAATAAACTTGTTTTTCCAGTCCCGCTGAAAGCGGCGAAACCAATGGTTGGCAGACGTTCACTCATCATTGAGAATTCTCTGTTGCGATACTACTAACTGATTCGGCGTATTGATATTTTCAAAACAGTGTGCCGCATCAGAATACTCAACAAGTTGATAATTATGCTGTTTATACCAGGTGTCAATCTTTCGCTGGTCAGAACTGAGGTATGCTTCAAGGCTATCCCCCAGATCAGTTCGCAGCAGGGCAAAAACCGGATGATTTCTCTCCCCGTCGTATACACTGACGATATCAGCAGCCGATAATTGCTGCACATTTAACATGCGCGCGACCAGGTCTGCCGGGAAAAACGGACAGTCACAGGGAACGCAAACCAGCAAATCATTTTTACACACACGCATGGCGCTCAGGATGCCGGCAAGCGGCCCCTGATAACCGCCAATGACATCTCTAACAACTCTGTGATTAAATTTATCATAACGCCCTATATTTCGATTTGCATTGATTAAAATTTCGTCAACCTGTGGTTCGAGTCGATCCAGCACCCACTCAATCATGGGTCGGCCTGCTATCTCGATCCAGCCTTTGTCCTGACCCAGCATCCTGCGCCCCTGGCCACCACACAGGATTACGCCGCTGACACACAAAACAGGACACCTCTGGGATGAATACACCAGCATTTATCAATCAACTCAAAGCTGCGGTCATGCTGATGCGACACTAACAAAATCGTACCGCCCCTGTCTCTGTACTGCTGCAGCGCCTTAACTGAGGATACGAATGATTCTTTATCAATCGCCGTAAACGGTTCGTCAAGCATCAGCAAGCGAGGATTGTAAATCAGCGACCTTGTGAGGGCCACGCGCTGCTTTTGCCCGATTGACAGATTGGCGGCATTTTTTGCAAGCAAATCGTCAATACCAAACAGCCTGGTCAGCTTGGCTTGTGCTGCTTGAGTTAATGCGGAATTGGATTTACCAGCATAGAGCAAATTATTTTCAACACTGGTATCAAACAGGAAAGGCTGCTGGTGCAGGTAGATACTTTGCTCTACCAGTGCTGGTCGGACAGATTTGTATTCAGCAGCCCGACTATTTCCGATGATAAACTTACCGGAACTGGGCTCAAGCAAACCAGACAGAATCTTTAAAATAGTTGTCTTGCCTGATCCATTTTCACCCTGCAAAAGAATACTATCGCCCTCGGTGAGGCTGAATTTAAAATCATTAAAAACGCGATGGCCATTATAAGACCGGCTGAGTTCACTGACTTTCAAAATCGCCGGCTTCACAACAGGTGATTCCGGTCAGAACCAAATTTAAAGACGACATAGTTTAATGACAATGCGGTAATAAGCAAAACCATACCCAGTGCAATACCGCCTGAAAAACTGCCCTTGCTGGTCTCAAGGGCAATTGCAGTGGTCATGTTGCGGGTGTAGTTGAGTATATTTCCTCCCACCATCAGGGCGCATCCGACCTCTGCAATAATTCTCCCGAAACCCGCCACCACCGCGGCTAAAATGCCAAATCTGAGTTCCCTGACAGTAATCAGCAGAGCTTTCCATTGCGGTATACCCAGGGTGATTGTTGTTTCTCTTATGCGTTCATCACAGCCTTTGAATACTGCAAATGCCATGGCCGCAATAATTGGAAATGCTAGGATCATCTGCCCGATAACCATGGCTTTCTGGGTAAACAGTAGTCCCCAATCACCCAGGGGGCCGCTGCGCGAGAGCATAATATAGAGCGTCAGACCGACAACAACGGCAGGCAGTGCCAGCCAGGTCTCCAGCAGCAGTATGATAGTCTGCCTTAAAAAAAAACGCTGAAAGGCAAGCAGGTAGGCGCAAACAATTGCAAGCGGTGCGGCAAAAAATATCGCCCTCATTGAAACTGAATAGGACACCCATATAATCTGCCATAAATCGGCATCGAAACTTATTAACAGCTTTAGTGCATCAATTGATGCCCCTGCAATTGTCTCCATGTTTTTATGAGCTGGCTGAAGGAAAAAATAACTGCTGTCCCGCAACCTTAAATTCATCGATTAGCTGCTGGCCTTTTAGGGACGTCAGCCAGTCGATAAACTGATTCGCCGCATCGAGTTTGACATGTGGAAATTTCTCAGGATTAACCGCTATCACGCTATAAGGATTAAACAGGTTTTCATCCCCCTCGAAAACGATCTGTAAACGCAAGGGTTGATTGGCGTTTTGCGCCAGCCACGTGCCGCGATCGGTCAGTGTGTAGGCATCAAGTTCGCTGGCGATCTGCAGGGTCTTACCCATACCCTGGCCGGACTCACGATACCAATTACCTTTTGTTGTAACGCCTGCCGCTTGCCAGAGCTGCAGCTCTTTTTTATGGGTCCCTGAATCATCACCACGCGAAATAAAAAGGTGTTTACGGGCCTCAATAGACTTAAGCACATCTGTTATTGAGGCGTCTTCGCCAATTGCCCCCGGTCCCACAACTATAAAATCATTGTACATCACACTCACCCGCTCAACCCCAAAGCCCTGTTCAACAAACTCTAGCTCATCAGGCCTGGAATGGACCAAAATGACATCAGCATCACCGTTTCTGGCAATTGCCAGTGCCTTGCCGGTGCCAACTGCAACGAGATGAACGTTAACACCAGTGTCCCTGGTAAATTCATTAATCAGGTAATCTGTCAGACCGCTATTGTCCGTTGAAGTTGTAGTCACCAGCCGTAAATTATCACCAGCAACAGCGCAGGCACCTGTAAATATTGATACCATTAAAGTGACTTTTTTGAACAATGTGATCATGTATTACGTCCTCTTTCATCTCTAGGCATTTGGTCCAGAATTATATTATCCGCGCCGTTATAAACAATAAAAAACTTACCTTTGGATCTCGCTAATAAAATGACGTTGTACTTTTTAGCCAGTGCAATGCCCATAGCGGTTACACCCGAACGAGACAGCAATACCGCAATCCCCATTTGAACACTTTTTATGACCATTTCGGACGTTAACCGGCCCGTGGTATAGAACCATTTTCCCTGCCCATGAACATCATCAAGCCACATTTTGCCACTGATCGCATCCGCCGCGTTGTGCCGACCGACATCCTCTACAAAATAGAGCACCTCTTGATTTTCATCCAGCAATGCGCAACCGTGTACTGCGCCGGCACTTCGATATACCTGGTTGTAGGGAACCAGCTGATTCAAGGCATGGTATATGCATGATTGACTAATCGTCGGCTGCGGCAGGGGTTTGGCATCGAGGTCTTTGAGCAGATCGCCGTAGACCGTGCCCTGCCCACAGCCGGATGTAACCGTCTTCTTGCCCAGATCTGTTTTTTCATTAACTGCATTATCCGGCACTGTAACAACAGCAGCATTGACACTCCAGTCAACCTGCACCTTAACCGCCGACGGATCGAGCTGCGGATCAAACAGGCGCTGGTTTTTTAAATACCCCAGAACCAGGCTGCCCGCTTCACTGCCCATGGTCATTAAAGTCACTATTTCTCTTCGATTTAAATAAACAGTCAATGGTCGCTCATCTGTTACCGACAGTTGTTTTCGCCGACCATAGGCATCAAGCGTTTCGACTTGCTTTGTGAACTTATCGTCTGTATTCAAAACATTGAAATATGTGAATGTTTACGCAAATGAGTGGGCTGTTTACAGTTACACTGCACCCGCTGCTTTTTTTCAGAGCATACGTGATCATCTATCTTCCACTATGCTCAATTCCCCCTTACAGGAGAAGACAGGTGGGATTTACTTATACATACACACCCAACCGTTGCCACCGCAGCACCATAGCGACTCCGCTAGGCCGCCATTACTTTCACGGCGCAGTACTTAAATTCAGGAATTTTACCCACCGGATCAATCGCCTCATTGGTCAGCAAGTTCGCTGCCGCCTCATGAAAACAAAACGGAATAAAAATATCCCCCTGTCGAAGCCCGGGCATTTCCCGCGCAAAGGCCGTGAGTTTCCCGCGCCGCGATTCTACCACTATCTCATCGCCTTCGTTGAGCCCCATCTTTTTAAGATCGTCAGGATTCACGGATACCGTCGGCAACGGCTCGATCGCATCCAGTACGCTCGCACGCCGTGTCATCGCGCCGGTATGCCAGTGCTCCAGCTGCCGGCCCGTAATCAGCACAAACGGATACACCGCATCCGGCTGCTCATCGGCAAAAATTAAATCCACCGGTACCAGCCGGGCCTTGCCGCTGGCGGTGGGAAAGCCATCGGTAAACACCACCGGCTGCCCCGGATCGTGCTCGTCTTCACACGGATAGGTGACCGTATCGTTGTCCTGCAATCGCTGCCAGGTGATGCCGTTGATCGATGGCATTACGCTGCGCATTTCTTCATAAACATCAGCAACATCAGGATAATTCCAGTCCAGGCCTAAACGCTGCGCCATATCTTCAATGATGCGCAGATCCTGGCGGGCCTCGCCCGGCATCTCAAGCGCTTTGCGACCCAGCTGCACTCGGCGATCCGTATTCGAGAATGTCCCGGTCTTTTCCGGAAACGCCGATGCCGGCAACACCACATCCGCCAGGTAGGCTGTTTCCGTTAAAAAGATATCCTGCACCACTAAATGATCCAGTGCCGCCAGTGCCTGGCGAGCGTGATTTAAATTCGGATCCGACATCGCCGGGTTTTCGCCCATGATATACATGCCCTTGATTTTGCGTTCAAGCACCGCATGCATAATTTCCACCACCGTCAGTCCCGGGGTCGGGTCCAGAGCATGGCCCCAGGCGTTTTCAAACCTGGCGCGCGCAGCATCATCATCCACGCGCTGATAGTCCGGAAACACCATCGGGATCAGCCCGGCATCCGATGCCCCCTGCACATTGTTTTGCCCACGAAGCGGATGCAGGCCTGTTCCCGGACGGCCGATCTGGCCGCTGATCAGGCACAGCGTGATCAGGCAACGAACATTATCGGTGCCGTGTATGTGTTGCGATACACCCATACCCCAGAAGATAATCGAACCCCTGGAAGTCGCATACAGTCGAGCCACCTCCCGAATCGTCTCGGCATCAATCCCGCAAATCGGCGCCATTGCCTGCGGAGTGAATGACGCAATATTGTCCTTAATCAGCGCATAATCTTCGGTGTACTTGTTAATATAGTCATGATCCACCAGGTCCTCATCAATGATGGTGTATATCATCGCATTGATCAGCGCCACGTCCGTATCCGGGTTAAACTGCAGCATATAGTCCGCATGGCGGGCCAGCACCGTTTTGCGTGGATCCATCAGGATCAGGGTTTTGCCCGCCCGCGCCGCGTTTTTCATGAACGTTGCCGCCACTGGATGGTTATTGGTGGGGTTTGAACCAATCACCACAATCACTTCTGCATCTTCACAATCAGCAACCTGGTTTGATACCGCGCCCGAGCCGACGCCTTCGAGTAAAGCCGCCACCGACGAGGCATGACAAAGACGGGTGCAGTGATCGACATTGTTGGTGCCAAAACCGGTGCGCACCAGTTTCTGGAACAAATACGCTTCTTCGTTACTGCCTTTGGCCGATCCAAATCCGGCCAGCGCATTTCCGCCATCCTGATCACGAATGGATTTTAATCCTCCCGCCGCTTCCGCCATCGCCTCTTCCCAACTCGCTTCACGAAATACCGATAGCGGATCACCCGGGTCCATGCTGAAGTCACCCGATTTGGGTGCATCGTCACGGCGGATTAAAGGCTTGGTGAGGCGGTGCCTGTGCCTGACATAGTCAAAGCCATAGCGGCCTTTAACACACAAGCGCCTGTTATTCGACGGCCCGTCACGGCCGGTGGTGTATAAAATCTCATTGTCCTTGACATGATAAGTTAGCAGGCAGCCCACACCGCAGTACGGACATACCGAATCCACCGACTTGTCCGGCGTTATTAAACCCACCCCATTCGCCGGCATCAGCGCACCGGTCGGACATGCCTGAACGCATTCGCCACAGGCCACGCAGGTGCTGTCGCCCATCGGGTCATCCAGATCAAAAACGATTTTTGAATGACTGCCGCGGTGGGCGTAGCCGATCACATCATTAACCTGGACTTCACGGCAGGCCCGCACACAGCGAGTGCATTGAATACAGGCATCAAGATTTACCGCAATCGCAGGATGTGAGAGGTCAAGCGCGGGCTGTTGGCGCGGCGAAAATCGCGGCTTGGATACTGCAAGCTTCTGACACCAGTCATCCAGCTCGGAGTTAAGCGTATACTGGTCTTCGACCATGTCCGATAACAACAACTCCAGCACCATCTGTTGGGATTTGACGCTGCGCGCACTATCCGTGATGACCTGCATGCCTTCACTCGGCGTGCGGCAGCACGACGGCGCCAGTGCGCGTTCACCGTTTATCTCCACCACACAGGCACGGCAGTTGCCGTCTGCACGCATGCCGTCGGTGTAGCACAGGTGCGGAATCTCAACGCCTGCACGTTGCGCCGCCTGTAAAATCGTTTCACCCCCATGCGCCTCAACTGCAGCACCGTTTAATTCAAACTGAATTGCTTGTAAATCCGTTTTGGCCGCAACCTTCATTAAACCACCTCCTCATTAAAATATTTGAACACGCATAGCATCGGATTCGGCGCCGCCTGGCCCAGACCGCAAATCGACGCATCCATCATCACCTGCGATAAATCGGTGAGTGTTGCCTTGTCCCAGCGCGACTGCGCCATTAATTCCACCGCTTTTGACGTCCCGACCCGGCACGGCGTGCACTTGCCGCAGGACTCGTGGGCGAAAAAACGCATCGCATTCAACGCCAGTGACCGGGCACTGTCCTGGTCTGAAAACACGATAATCGCCGCCGAGCCAATAAAGCAGTCGTGGGCCTGCAAGGTATCAAAATCCAGCGGCACATCGGCCAGCGCTGCCGGCAGTATCCCACCGGAGGCCCCGCCCGGAAAGTAGCCGTAGAGACGATGCCCTTCCAGCATGCCGCCGCAGTATTCATCAATCAGCTCATTCAGGGTGATTCCTGCCGGCGCCAGGTGCACCCCCGGCGTCTTGACCCGGCCGCTCACAGAAAATGAACGCAAGCCTTTGCGGTCATGACGACCATATGAGCTAAACCAGTGAGCGCCTTTTTCGACAATGTCGCGAACCCAGAACAGCGTTTCCATATTATGTTCAAGCGTCGGTTTGCCAAACAGGCCGACTTCAGCCACGTACGGGGGTCTGAGCCGGGGCATGCCGCGCTTGCCTTCAATTGACTCAATCATCGCCGATTCTTCACCGCAGATGTATGACCCGGCACCGCGCCTGAGCTCAATGCGCGGCAGTTTACCTGGATACAGCGCCTGCACCTCGGCAAAACAGTCGCGCAACACGGCAAGACAGGCCGGGTATTCATCGCGAATATACACGTAGGCCGTATCGATGCCCACCACCCAGCAGGCAATCAGCATCCCTTCTATAAAACGGTGTGGATCACGCTCCAGGTAATAGCGATCCTTGAAGGTCCCCGGTTCACCCTCGTCAATATTCACCGCCAGTAACCGCGGGCCACTATAGCCACCGACGATACGCCATTTGCGCCCCGCCGGAAATCCGGCGCCCCCTAATCCGCGCAGCCCGGCATCGTCCAGTGCAGCCATTATCTCTTCAGCACTGTGCTCACCTGCGTAACAGGCGCTCAAAAGCGCATAGCCGTCGGCCGATTGGTAAGCACCCAGGTTGATTACAGTTGACGCAACCGGGTCGGTGGTCTGATTCGATTCAACCACACCCATCACGCTGTTCTGATCTGCATGCGGCACCGGACGCTGGCCCACTACCGCAACCGGTGCTGTTTCACAGCGGCCCACACACGGTACCCGCTGAATTCTGACACTTTGATCCGTAACCGCCTCCAGGGAGGTGATTAACGACTCGGCTCCAAACATCTGGCAGGTCATTGAATCACACACCCGAACGGTTAATGCCGGCGGTTTGGCCTGCGCGTCCTTAACGACATCAAAGTGGTGATAGAAGGTGGCGACTTCGTAAACTTCTGTTGACGCCAGTTTCAGTAAATCCGCCAGTGCAACGATATGTTCGTCTGATATGTGCCCATGGGCATCCTGGATGCGATGCAGGTACTCGAGCAAGCGGTCACGGCGTAACGCAGCCTCGTCTAACAGCCCCCGCAGGTGATCCCTGATTTCGGGGTTAACAGCCCGCCCCTTGGCTGCAATTCGCCTTTTCTTATCGCGCTTCAAAGATTATTTTCTCCACTACAATGAATGTTGTAAAAAATTAATGACCTTCCCTGATGAAAATTTGCTGCAGTCATAAAGCATCAATAAGAATTCAGGGATATGTAATCGATCTGAACTATACAACAAATTTTAAATCGGACTTGCTCTTGTTACGTCACAATTTTATAACACCGGATAAAAATTTGTAACACGATGTAAAAACTATAAGTGTCCCTATGACGCTATATTTAACTGTCTAATTCAATGCGGCATGTTTGCCAGTGCAGCACCGAGCATGTGAGCGCCTGCGCTAAATACCCTTAAGAAGGCCCTGATACATTAGCAGATTTTCAAGGCCCAGGAAGTTCTAAGCTGTGCAAATGATATACACTACAACCGATGCTCGAATCAGGAATTTTCATGCTGGCATTTGGCAAATTGACTCTTGATCTGACGATTCCAGGCTAGGTCATTCATTAATCGATCAAATTGGGCCCTAAATCGGAGAGAATGTTGCAGTTTTGCAACATGCGATTCATTTTTGTTGTATTTTAGTTAATGAATTGTTGCAATTTGTTCACCGATGGTTTTAAATAAGCATAACCTAACCTTATTTAGGTTCTCATTTATTTAAATATTAATTTAAAGGAGTTAATGACTCATGAATAAAAAACTAATTGCAATCGCAGTGGCAACCGCAATGTCTGTGCCCGCCGCGGTCACGGTCATGGCGCCGACCACGGCACAGGCTGATGATTCCGGCCCAACAGTCTACGGCCGTCTGCGTGCAGGCCTGCAGCGCACCGATGCTGACGCAGCTGAGGATGATGTTATCGGCTTTGAAGACGCTTCATCACGCTTCGGTATCAGAGGAGAGGAAGACCTTGGAAACGGCATGGCTGCTGTTTACCGCTACGAGTGGGGAACACAGGTGGTTGAAGACGAGGGCAGCGCAACCGGCCTTAGCAAGCGTCACAGCTTTGTTGGCCTGAAAGGCAGCTTTGGTACAGTCACCATCGGTCGCCAGACCAACCCTTTCTATGGCCTGACAGGAACCAGCTATGCCCTGGGTAACGAATACACCGGCAACTACGCCATGTATGAAGTCGGTGATTTCAGCGACAAAACGTCTGACACACTGGTATACCGAAATACCTGGGGCGACCTCGAATTCGGTACCGCCTTCGAGCTAAACCAGGACGATCCCGGCAACGAAGATATCGATTCCTTCAGCATCGCAGCTCGATACAACTTTGGCGCAGGACGTGTCTCTTTAGCGTACTGGGATCAGTCGATTGCCGAAGTTGATGATGCTGGTAATAGTTCAGACCTGAACAATGAC
>JAHEKD010000509.1 GCA_024638545.1 Gammaproteobacteria bacterium | reverse complement strand
AGTAGCTTGGCACGCGCCGGCGCAAGCTGGTCCTCGAGCGCTTGCTCCGTCGTGCCACGCTTCTCGGCAAGTGCGTGAAGCGGTTGTGATAACTGAAGGGCGTAGTAGTGCTCTTCAAAGTTCGGCTCCTCGTCGACACCGTAGATTGCCGCGACCAGCTCGTACTCGTCATCGGTCAGCGCGTCGCGGACTTCCTCCTTGTCCCAGCGATAGAACTTGCCTTCCTCGTCCTCAGACTCCGCATCCAGCGCCGAGTAGAATCCGCCATCCTGGTTTTCGTTAATGATATTGTTCAGGACTTCAGCAAGATCTTTAGCGTTTGCATGTTTAAGATAGGCAACGCGAATATTGCCGGCATTTTCGGGTTTAGCGATATCAATCTGGTCAATGATGCTTTTCATTGCCAGGTAACGGTCATACGAGGCCCGAATGATAACTGCGTTAATGGAATCATCTGACTGTATTGATGTCGTGACTGTCTGTCCGGGCAGCTGACCCTCAACAAGCTGTTGCTGGTCCTGCGTTGACGATGACTCAAGGTTGGTGAGGATATCGGCAATCCTGCTGGCCTTGGAGTGCTTGGTAAACACCACGTAGATATCTGATTCCAGCCCTGCACGCTGCACGTCCAGTTTGTCGATGACTTCTCTGACACGCAAATATATTGACTCTGGTGCCTGAATCACTATTGCATTGATATCATCATCAGGTTGTATACTGACACCAGTAGTGGCGGCGGGGCGCCCTTCCGCTGCTGCCTGTGCCTGCATGTTCGCCACGATCTGGCTCAGGACACCGGCTATTTTAGATGCCTTGGTGTTATTTAGGTAGACAATATTAATGTCTGATCGAGTATCAGGCTGGTCGACTCTATCGATGATGCCCAAAACCCTGTCGATATTTGCTGTTGTGCCTGAAATAATCAGTGAATTACTTGGTGCATGCGCTGAAATATAGCTGGTAGGTGGAAGCAGCGGTTGAACGATGGGCAGTATAGTTTGAACTGAACCATTTTTTACCTGATAAATGTAGGTAATAATTTCATCTCGATTTAATCCTTCTATAGAGGTAATGGTTGGTGTGGGCTGTTGTCTTACAATATTACTCGGCACAATTTTTATAACATCACCGGAAGTCACAGCAGAAAGATTATGAACATCAAGAACAGAAAGGAATACTTCATAAATCTGATCCGCATCCAGCGGCGTGCCCGAGACCAGCGTGAAATTTCCCCTTACCCTTGGGTCTATGATGAAATTGCGGCCTGTCAGTTTTGAGATTGAATTTATCAGGCCCCGAATGTCGGCATCCTGGAAGTTCAGGATTACCGTAGCATCATCCGCCAGTTCCGTGTCATTTGCGTCCTGCTGCAATCCTGTTTCCTGGGCGAGCAGTTGCGATGAAGCAATTCCTGTGCCCATCATGATGATCAGAAGTACACGTGTATACAGTTTTAGCATTTATTGTTGCTCCTGATTTTTCGACTGATTTTGTAAAAACCATTCATAAGTTTTCTCTATCCCTGATTTTAAGCTGGTTTTTGCCTGCCAACCCAATGCTGTTAATCGACTCAAGTCCAGTAACTTTCTTGGTGTGCCATCGGGTTTGCTCGAATCATACCTGATTTCACCGTGATGGCCCACAATGTCCTGTATTGTATCCGCTAATTGACTGATTGTGCACTCCTGTCCTGATCCGATATTAAACATTGTGTGTCTTGATTCAGTGTTATTCATCAAAAATACACAGGCATCTGCCATATCATCAACATACATGAATTCTCTTAATGCCCGTCCGGTTCCCCAAATTTCGAGTGTATCATTATTCCGCTGTTTTGCTTCATGAGTTTTACGCAATAGTGCGGGTAGAACATGGGCATTTTGCAGATGAAAATTATCGCCGGGGCCGTAGAGGTTTGTAGGCATGATTGAGATGAAATCAGTGCCATACTGGTCATTAAATGCTTCACAGGTTTTAAGCCCGGCAATCTTGGCTACTGCATAGGCTTCATTGGTTTTTTCCAGTGGTGCAGTCAACAGAGAGTTTTCCTGTATAGGTTGTTGAGCATCTCTAGGATAGATGCATGAACTTCCCATAAACATCAAGCGCCTGACGGCCGTTTTATATGCACTGAAGATCACATTGTTCTGGATGGCGAGATTTTGGTATATAAAGTCTGCCGGATAAGTAGAGTTGGCCCTAATACCGCCCACTTTTGCTGCGCAAAGGAACACATATTCCGGCCTGTATGCGTAAAAAAATGCCTCTACGGCCTGTTGCTGAGTCAGATCGAGCTGTTGACGCGAGCGGGTGACTAAATTGCGATAACCCGACTCGAGCAGATGCCTGCCTATTGCGGAGCCAACCATGCCCATGTGCCCCGCAATGTATATTCTGGAATCCTTTTTCACTCGCTGTTACTGGTGGGAACGGAAAAATCTTTTGGTGTTTGTTTTGTTCAATAGGATTAAATCTCAGGAAAAGTATTCAACACGTATTCGTTTAATCTGTTCACTTACACTGGACAGGTCATTTAACTGATTCAGCGCAGCTTCCATCAGCGCTTCGCGGGTTTGATGCGTCAATATGATGACCTCAGCAAATTGAGTTCCAGCGGTTGCGCGCTTTTGCTCAATCGCTTCAATGCTGATCTCATAATCACCGAGAATACGGGTCACATCCGCCAACACGCCCGGTTGGTTCAGCGCAGTCATTTTCAGGTAATAGGCAGAATTAATTTCAGAAATAGACAAAATTGGCGTATCCGAAAGACGGTCCGGCTGGAAAGCAAGATGGGGTACCCTATTTTCACTGTCCGTGGTAAAAGTTCGCACAACGTCAATCAAATCTG
>JAHEKD010000508.1 GCA_024638545.1 Gammaproteobacteria bacterium | reverse complement strand
CACAAGGGCACCCAGGCATCGTTGACACGATGTCGTGGAGCCTGACCGAGTAAAATGCAGACAGGGCGTGGCGAGGAGGGGCCGTCGCAGTAGCAGGGTGGTGAGAAATGCAGTTTGGATCAGTCTTATCCCAACCACCAGCACATGCACTGTTACCGGAGTGCGGTAAACCGTAATCTCGAATCCATTTAGCAAAAATTTTCCGTGTTCATGCAATTATTCCATCTGGCCGCAGTGACGCGCCGTATTATCCGTTCATACCATTACTGTGATCTGGTGAGATTTGTAGTCGGGCAAAGAGACGTCTATTTTGCTGGACCTGAATCCGTTGCCGAGGATTTTTCAGGTGCTTTGGGTTCGCGCGATTTATTTTCGGTCCTGTTGGCTTGAGTCGGTTTCGATTTGACCCTTGGGTTTGCCTGCTTTCTTGGTCCGCGACGCTGACTATTTGCCGATTGTTTTGCGCGATTAGATTTGCGCCGGCCTGGGCTGCGACGATCGCTGCTATTTGCAGAACGTCCGGTGCTTTTTGAGTTAGCAGAACCGCCGGATTCTGCTGATTTCTTGTCAACCGGCTTTTTTCTTGGTCTCGAACGTGGTTTTGGGCGTGGTTTTGACTGCCTGGACTGGGGCCGCTTGGCTGGTGCTGTTTCCGGCTGTTCACTTTCAGCACTGCTAAATAAAGATTTGATCTTTTTTAGTAAACCTTGTTTTGCCGGAGGCAGGGGCGCCACTATGGCGGGAGGCGGGGCGTGGTTGATATCACTTAATGAAATTGAAGCCTCCGCTTTGCCTTGCGATATCTGTTGCAGATGCTGCTGGTAGCCGACGTAGCCATTGGTATCCTCTTCAGTCTTTTCAGTCTTTTCAGTCTCTAAGCGATAGCTGGGTTTATCAAGTTTATTCTGGCTGATGTCTTCGGCACGTAAACGCTGTATTCTGTAATTAGGTGACTGTAAAGCGGTATTTGGAATCAACACAATGCGGGTGGCAAGGCGTTTTTCTATAAGGCTCACTTCGTGTCGTTTTTCATTAAGCAAATAGGTCGCTGTTTCGAGCGGCAGGTGTGCATGAACGGCTTCGGTATTCTCTTTTAGTGCTTCCTCCTCAATAATGCGCAGTATACTCAAAGCCGATGATGGCACACTACGAATTAAACCATTTCCTTCACAGCGCGGGCATTTGATGTAATTGGCCTCACCAATTGCTGACCTCAGCCGCTGGCGTGACATTTCCAACAGGCCAAAACGCGAGATCCGACCGACCTGAACGCGTGCACGGTCCGCTTTCAGGGCCTCAAGCAGGCGTCGCTCAACCGTCCGTTGATTTGAAGGTTTGAGCATATCGATTAAATCTATAACGATCAGGCCGCCAATATCTCGAATTCTAAGCTGCTTGGCGACTTCGTCGACAGCTTCAAGATTGGTTTTTAATGCGGTTTCTTCAATATCGCTGCCGCTCGTTGCCTTCGCAGAGTTCACATCAATAGTAACGACAGCCTCGGTATGATCAAGCACGAGCTGCGCACCTGATGGCAGTGAAACGTGGCGTGAATAGGCAGTTTCAATTTGATGTTCAACCTGAAAACGAGAAAATAAAGGAATAGTATCGTCATAAAGCTTAACTTTATTCGCATTATGCGGCATGATCATCTGCACGAAGCGCTGGGCCCGATCGTAGATTTCCTTATCATCAATCAGTATTTCCGAGATCTCGGGTCGCAAATAGTCCCTTAAAGCCCTGACAACCAGATTATTTTCCTGGTATATCAAGAACGGCGCAGGTCTCTGCGCCGCCACATCTGAAATCGCATCCCAGATTTTGTTGAGGAATTCCAGGTCCCAGTTCAATTCTTCCTGTGAACGACCAATTCCGGCAGTCCGCGCAATTAATGCATGACCTTGCGGAACCTCAAGCTCGGATAATAAATTACGCAATTCCTGGCGTTCCTCTCCGCCAATACGGCGAGATATTCCGCCGCCTTTTGGATTATCCGGCATCAGCACCAGAAAACGTCCCGCAAGCGATACAAACGTGCTTAACGCGGCGCCTTTGTTACCGCGCTCGTCTTTTTCAACCTGAACGATTAATTCCTGCCCGACATCAATCACATCCTTGATCTTGATTTGGGACATCGGTGTGGAGGGATTGTAATTGCGGAAGTGTACCTTTGATATTTCCTTCAAGGGTAAAAATCCCTGGCGCTCTGCGCCATAATCTACAAAAGCTGCCTCCAGGCTGGGTTCAACTCGTGTTACACGACCTTTATAGATGTTTCCTTTGCGCTGATTATTAACTGTTGCTTCGATATCAAGATCAAGTAACTCCTGACCTTCTACAATAGCCACTCGCAACTCTTCCTGATGAGTTGCGTTGAATAACATTCGTTTCATTATAATTTTTCCTGATCACAAGGCGTGGCAGCGAAACAAGGGCAGAGCTAATTAAAAATTTTTGACCAAAAAGAGGGCAATATCGCAGAAACTTCTCAAACGTCTGCAATTCGACCTGTGAAATATCAATTAATTTGTGCATTCAATTTAAACAAATAATGTAACTGCCTAACGCTACCAGATAACTTGTGGTAGTAGTATATACGTTCCTGCAAATTTTCATTTTCAGCAGGTGAGAAACGTTAACCTGCTGGGTATTATGCCTCGATCGCTGTAATAAGCATCATACAAATAATTGATCGTAGACATACTCGTGTTCCTGGCTGACAACTCAGCCACGTAAAATCTGTAATATTGTCGTAGGACAGGCGCCTGAGGGAGCTGTTTAAATCACCAGAGTATGGGTCGTAGTTTCTCGGCTTACGTCTGCACTTAACCTTAAGTTATTGTTGCTTATATT
>JAHEKD010000029.1 GCA_024638545.1 Gammaproteobacteria bacterium | reverse complement strand
TGTCTTCGGTTGCATGATTGAAGGTCGACGAGCGGAATCCGTCAAACCCAGGCCGTTTAGCGATTTTGTTGATTTTTGCCAGACTGCGGATGCCAATCAAAGTGAATATTATTGGAAAAGTTATTTAAAAGGCTATGCGCAGCTGGCGGGTTTTCCAGTCGCTAAACGTTCCGCGTCGAGGGCAATGGCCCTGTCAGAACAGGACATTGAGTGTGGTGTTGAAGACAGTCAGACGATACTTAAATTTGCACGGCAGCACCGGCTCAGTATCAATACCCTTGTTCACGCTGCCTGGGCATTATTATTGATGACTTATTCAGGCCGCGACGATGTAGTTTACGGTGCAACATTTTCAGGCCGTAACCCGCAGCTGCGCGGGATTGAGAAAATGGTCGGCGTGTTCATCAATACGCTGCCGGTCAGGGTATCGCGGCCTAACAGTCAAAATATTGTGCATTGGCTGCAGGCACTACAGGCCAATTTAAATCAACACAAGGAGTATGAACACGATGCGTTGACCGAAATAAAGCGCTGCAGTGAAATCGAAGCCCAGGCTAAGCTGTTTGACTGTTTACTGGTCGTTGAAAATTACCCTTATGATCAAAGCGGTAATCGCGAACAGCTCGAACTTCAGAATGTAACGCATGTAGAGCAGAGTAATTATCCCTGCGTATTGTTAATGCTTCCGGCTTCACCACTTCGGTTCAGGCTCGTCTATGACAGTAATCTGTATTCTGATCTTCAGGTCAGGGACATGCTTGAACAGCTGTTCCACTGTCTGATTAGCGTTTGTGTTTCAGCCGATAAAACAGTGCACAGTATAGATGTAGTGCCCGTGCATCACAGCGCCAGAATCCTGGAAATGAGCCTGGATGATACCTATCGCTTCGATTTTGACAGGCCCGTCCACGACGTGATCCAATCGTATTCACAATCTGATGCAATCGCAATTTCCGGATCAGGAGGTGATTTGACCTACAGGCAGCTCAACCGTATGGCAAACCTGATAGCTGGGGAGATTATTCATAAATTACAGACAGGCGCTATTAATGATCGTGATTCCAGCAATCGGGTGGCCATCTGTCTGTCCCGAGAGCAGCCAGTTGTTCAATGCATGCTCGCGGTGCTTAAATCCGGGGCATCATACGTTGTCATCGATCCCGGTTACCCAAAAGATCGAATCAATTATCTGCTGGAGCATTCCCGGCCAGCCGTGTGCCTGACAAGCGGCGAGACAGGAATTATCGGTAATGATAAGAATATGAACACAATTTTTATTGATCAACTCAGTGACAAGTTGAATTCAAACCGCGAACCGGCTGTCCATCATGCGGATATAGGCCCGGATTCCCTCGCCTATGTTCTTTACACCTCCGGCAGTACAGGGATGCCTAAAGGCGTCAAAATCAGTCATGCCAACCTGGCCTATTCAACGCAGGTCAGATCGCACTGTTATGCGGGTGATCCGTCCGTGTTCCTGCTGTTATCACCATTTGTGTTTGACAGTTCGGTTGCCGGGATCTACTGGACGCTGACGACCGGTGGCAGGCTTGTAATCAGTGAGCCCAGGCTGGAGCAGGACTTGCAAAAACTGATTGATAAGATCTACCGGCAGCAGGTCACGCATACACTGTGCCTGCCGGGCTTATACGAGCTGATACTTGAATTCGCAAGCTCAACGGGTACAGGCTCAAGACTGCAGTCGTTGACAACGGTTATCCTGGCCGGTGAAGCATTGAACTCCGGTACGCTGCTTCAGCTGCACCGCGAACTACTGCCTGAGACAAAAATTTATAATGAATACGGCCCGACAGAAGCAACAGTATGGTCGAGTTATTATGATGCCAGCGATCACCAGTCTCAGCTGCCGGTTCCAATTGGCAAGGCCATACCCGCCACACAAATACTGATCCTGGATCGCTCGGAGCGACTCTTGCCGCTGTACGTGCCCGGTGAGATTTGTATCGCCGGTCCAGGTGTATCACCGGGCTATCTGAATGCAGATAACTTAAGCGCGCGACAGTTTGTCGATCTGGAAATTAACGCAGATCACTCAACTTACACGTCCAGACGTTTTTATAAGACCGGTGATCTGGGCAGCATGGATACAAATGGAAACATCACCTTCCTCGGACGTATCGATGACCAGATCAAAATTCGCGGGCACCGGCTGGAGCCGGCTGAAATTGAGCAGGCCCTGCTTAACAATCCACTGATAGAGCAGGCTGTTATTTTGAGTGTTGAGAGTGCTGGAGATAATGCAGCCGACGATGCCAATCTTTTATCTGAATCGGATCTGGACGAACGGATTTATAATGCCCTTTCAGGCATGCCTCCGGTCGAGGCAAAGGAGCTGCTGGAAAGGGCCCGGCACCGTCATCTATAGGCGGGCTGTAAGATGATATGAAAATCGCATATATCACCAACGGATTTTCCAGCAACCTCAACTGCAGCTATGAACTTTTCCGAAGATTAAGGATGGCCGATCATGAAGTGCTGTACCTGAGTGCTGAAGATATCGTAGCGCGGGTAGCCCAAAATGGGTATCCGTGTGTAAGGCTGCTTGACCAGGCGCGAACAGATGAGTCGTTAGCAGTATTGGAGCCGGCGCTGCCCATGACGCCGACCTGGTTCAGTAATCGCAGGGAAAAACAAAAAATAAGAATGCAAACGCTTGAAGCCAGGGAGCTGTTAGCCGCAGTCGACAGGTTTGAGGCCGATGTGCTGGTCATCGATATTGAGCTGCATTTTGTTGTGCTGGTTTGCCTTCAACTCGATTTGCCGATTATATTAACGATTGCATGGTTTTCTATATTCAAAGATGAGATGCTGCCGCCCATGCACACCACACTTTACCCACCCGCAACAGCGCAGGAGAGGCAAAGAGTTAACGCGCTCTGGAGAAAAGAAATCAGGATCAAACGTAAAAGACGTCTCAGACGACGGCTTAAGCATCTGCTGCAGGATTTCCTTTCACCGAGTCCGATATCCCTGCAGACGCTGGATACCGAACTGCTGAGATTGACCGCAAAATATCACGGCATGAACCTGGACAGCCTTGTTGACTTCGAGCAGTGGTTAAGACCCATGGTGTTCAGGAATATCCCGATACTGACATTCAATGTTTATGAAATGGATTTTCCGCATAACAAACATGAGTGCCTGCATTATGTCGGACCGATGATTTTTGAGCAGCGTGTCGACCCGCCGGGTGATCATCAATCGACCAGGCAGTGGCATCATCTGCGTGATAAATATCGGCTTAAAGAAACAGATAGTCCGCTGGTTTATTGCTCGTTAGGCACCTTCTGGAATACGGATCAGGTATTTTTGTCACTGATTATTGAGGTATTTAAAAGGCGCTCAGACTGGCACCTGGTTATCGGTCTGGGCGGAAAGTTGTCGGCTGATGCGTTTGGGTCATTGCCTGACAATATCACAATACTCGGATGGGCGCCGCAGCTGGAATTACTGAGCCTTGCAGATTGTGCGATCACACACGGCGGGATTACGACGATCAATGAGTGTGTGTACTACGGTGTGCCAATGCTGGTTTATTCAACTGCACATGGTGATCAGAATGGTTGTGCTGCGCGGGTGGCATGGCATGGACTGGGTATCATGGGCGATAAAGCAGACGATGACAGCGAAAAAATTACGATGCATATTGAATCACTTATGAACGATCCAGCCTACAAAATCAGGCTGCAAACCATGCGGGGTCATTTTCAATACTATGCGGAGAAAAATTTTGCCGTCGAGTTTATTGAGCAGGCAGTTGTAAAAAAAGATATGCAATGAGTGGCACCGCTAAAACAAACCCTGATGATTTCGTAAGACAGGCGATCTGCCGGTTAAGCCCGGCCGAGAAACGGGACCTGTATCAGTCAATACGTGATAAACAAGATCACGCAACTTGCAAAGCCGGCAACGGTAAAGTACTGGTCGCATTTGCGAGAATTAATTCAGGACCGGATGGGAGCCATATAGATTCGAAAGTGATTAAGAGTTTTCTTTACGACAAACTGCCGAAACATGCTATTCCCCAGAAGATTTACCTGCTGGAAAGTATGCCAATACTGGCGAGTGGAAAAATTGACAGGTCGAAATTGAAAAAATTGGCAAGTAAATATCTGGCTGATGAGAAAAACTCGGGCGCCGCTGTAATGGCGGCGACTATATCTGAGCAGCGTCATCACGCTGATTTGCCTGTTGCAGAACTTAAAATTCAGCAAGCTTTAATTAATGCATGGGAGCATGTGCTTGGGCGTCCCGTTAAGAATCAGCAGGATAACTTTTTTGAGCTGGGCGGTGACTCGATCCTGAGCATCCACGTTGTCTCAAAAATCTTACAGGCAGGCTATAAAATTGGCCCGAATGATGTATTTGATTATCCGACAATTAGCCAGCTCAGTCGAAAAATAGCCGCAAATAGTTCTGATGATACTGCACAGGTAAGGCCGCTGCCCGTAAATCATGCGCCCGTCACCCCAATACAGTCTTGGTTTTTTTATACCGTTAAAGAACACCTTGAGCAGTGGAATCTGGCTCGCTTTTTCAGGCTGCCTGAAGCTGTTAGTGTGCCGATGTTAAAGGATGCAATAAACCGGCTTGCAGCAGATCATGATGCATTCAGAGTCAGCTTCATCAGGGATTCCGGAATTTACAGGCACGCGCTGCAGGAAAATGCTGAAATAGCATTTGCGATTGTGGATCTGCCTGGTGAAACGCATGAAGGCGCTGAAATAAAAAGACAAGCGGCACAGCGGCAGGCTTTATTCAGCCTGGCACAGGCGCCCCTTTTTGACTTCGTGTTGTTTAAAACAGGCTCAGGGAACATACTGCTGGTAACCGCACATCATCTGGTGATGGATATCATTTCCTGGCAGGTTCTGAAAAAGGATCTGCAGTACCATCTGCAGCCGGGTAATCGTGATCATCCACCGCTACAAAGTATGCCATTCACGGCCTGGGCAGATTATCAATACAAGCTCGCACATGATCCGGAAATCACCTCCCAGATCGAGTTTTGGAACGGACAGATTAATGATCAAAGCACTCAATTTCCCATCGGTAGCAGGGGCCTGACGGAAACCGCTGCTGTCAGCAAAGAAGCGAATAGAGACGTCATCAAAACGCGGCTTGAACGTGGTTTAAGCCTCTCCCTGGACCACGATGCCCATCAAAACTATCAAACAACCCTGCCGGATCTGTTATTAAGTGCGTTCTCCCTGGCGGTGCTCGAACGATATGGTCAGGCTCAAATTACGATTGATGTAGAAAGTCACGGACGATTCGATCCTGGGAAAAGCATCGATCTGTCGCGAACCATAGGCTGGTTCTCATCGGTCTATCCGCTGTTGGTAAGCTCTGATCCGCACTCGTCGACTCGCGATGGGCTGATAGCTGCGACAATAAAAACAACCAAAGAAAAGCTTAAACAGGTCAGGCATGGCGGTATCGCCTTTGGATTGCTGAAACAGACTAATCAGTTAAGCAGCTACGCCAGCGCACCCCCTACGCGTATTTTGTTTAACTATTTGGGCAATGCTGAAAAGCATGCGCAATCACCATCAGATGCGCCCGAGCTCATTGAGCTGGATCTTGATGTTCCCGGCCAGCGTCATCCCGACAACCGATGTACTCATTTTATTGAGATTCAGGCCTATTTCAAAGACTCGCAGCTTCAGATTGAGTGGCATTATGATCAGTGTCTGATTGATGGCCAAGAAATAGAAGAATTCACGCACTGCTATCTACGTCATCTACAGGATATCATTATTCATTGCCAGGGTGATCAGCACGGCAGCTATACACCATCTGATTTTCCAGACGCAGATCTGGACCAGCACGAACTGGACGATTTTCTTGACTCACTAAGTTAAGGCGATGATTTATATTGAAAAATAAAAAAAACATTGAGGATATATATCCTCTTTCCGACAATCAGGTGACATTCTTATTGAATCATATCAGTTCGGGCGATAAGGATTCCGGACAAATTCTGGTCAAATGCAAGTTTCAGGGCTACCTCGATAAAGAGACTTTTATCAGGGCCTGGCATGCGGTTATAAAAAAACACGGCAGTTTGCGTTCAAGTATACACTGGAATAAACTGAGCAAGCCGCTGCAAGTCGTCTACAAGGACTCTGAACCGGATATCGTATTTCTTGGCGAACCTCCGGCTGATAGTAAAGTCCGTATTCCTCTGGCGATTGATCGACAGCCGAATCATCTGATCAGTGTATTCAGCGAAAATGACGATGAACACATCGTCTACTGGAATTGCCATCACATATTTATTGACGGCTGGTCGACTTCAATTGTGTTGGATCAATTCACCGACATTTACAATACACTGGTGAAAACAGGCCGAATTGCTGCGACTGCATCACGGTCAATACAATTCAAAGACTATCTTGACTGGCTCAAGACACGTGATATGGATGAAGCCAGGGCTCACTGGCTGAATTGTTCAAAAACCAGACTAAACCAATCCGGTGAGTCATCAGTCTTATCTGCAAAGGATGCAGATATCGCTAATCAGGAGCAGGCACGTTTAGAACCCCAAACCAGAGCGCTGATCCGTGAATTATCTATACAGACGGGCGCCACGCTGAGCGAAATCGTTCAATCAAGCTGGGCAATTTACCTGGCACTGTTATCACAATCAGGCCAAACTGCTTTTGTGCTGACCTTATCTGGCCGCTCGTCACCCATGGCTGGAATCGAGTCACTGGTTGGTCAACTCACTACTGCATTGCCTGTTCATTTGCAGCTAACCATACATGATAACCTGCTCAGTGTAATCAATAAGGTCAGAACAGAAAATAACACCTTGAGAAAATATGATTATCTTTCGTTACTGCAGCTTTACAAATGGGGCTATCATCTTGATAATCTGCCGCAGGTAAGAATTAATAAAAAACTGCATTCAGTTGTTTCTCTGGTTGTAGTTGAGAATTTTGCTACCCCGTCAGCAGCGCAACGTTTTGATGAGGGTCTTGAGCTGGTCTCTTTTGAGAGCGGTATCGTCAGTAACTATCCGCTGACACTCATCGCCTTGACCGACCATAATGATGTAACGTTGAAGATGCTTGCCAGCGATAGTGTTTTTGATGGCGCCGTAACCCGGCAAATGTTCGATTCATTCACAACCTTATTTGCCCATCTTCTTAAGTGTCCGGATCAGGTCATCTCACAATACCGGCATTTAGTAAAAAGCCAAGCTGCCGTCACGTCAGATTTACCCGCTGCGATTAGCGAACATACCCGTTTCGAGATCAAAAATCGGGGTGAGTATAAACCACCCCAGAGTGATATCGAGGATCATTTGCAAAAAATCTGGCAGGATATTTTTGCCACCGATAACAAAATCAGCATTGATGAAAATTACTTTGATCTGGGCGGCACATCGCTGAATGTGATTACACTCTATGCCAGAATTGAATCGCGATTCAACTGTAAATTACCCATATCCACGATCCTGGAAGCGCCCACTATTGAGAAACTGGCAGCCCTGATTACACAACGACCTGACGAATGTAGTCAGATCATTGTGCCTGTTCAAACACGCGGAGAGCGATTGCCCATATTTGGCATACACGCCCAGGATATTTTGTTTTACAGGGATATTTCAAATGCACTGGGTAACCAGCAGCCTTTTTATGCGATTCAGCAGCTTGAATATGACAACATCGCGGATTATGGTCACTCGGATTTTCCGCAGCTGGCGGCAACCTATATTGATGAAATTAAAAAGATCCAGGAGCGGGGTCCTTACACAATTATGGGCCTGTGCATGGGCTGCACTATCGGTTATGAAATTGTGAATCAACTGTTTGAAGCAGGCGATCGAATTAACGTGTTGATTTTGTTTGATCCGGATCTGCCAGAAATGGTATTTAGAAAAAAACCCCCTGGCAATCTCTCGCTTATGACGGCGATCAACGCGGATTCATTTAAACATTTGATCACCAGATCAACACGGGCACTACTGAAGCTGCCGTTGATTTATCGACTCGCCTTGCTTAAAGGCAGAATGCGAATAGCGCGTAAATCTCTCACAGGACCGCTTGAAAAACGGCGCGCGATCAGGCGCCATTACAACTGGAAACTCAATCAGAAATACAGCCCTTGTCACTATAATGGAAAAATCAGGGTGATCCAAAGCGGGCAGTATTACCAGTCGATGAATCGGTATTTTTACAACCGGCCTGATGACTTTGATTTAAATGCTAATGTTCAAACGGCCATTATCGAAGGCACTCATACCAGCATATTTTCACCCCCGAAAGTCTATGAAACTACAGAACTGATCAATCAATACATTCAGCACAAGTGATCAAAATCAATAAAGATGCGATAAGATAAATTAAAACAGGAGAGTCAAGATGAGCGAATCAATATTTGATGTCAGCGGTAAAGTTGCCTTTGTGAGTGGTGCATCCAGCGGCATCGGTGCCCATTTTGCCAGGGTGCTGGCAGCCCGCGGTGCAAGCGTCATTGTGGCGGCACGGCGCACGGAACGCCTGCAGAACCTTGTCGATGAGATCGAGGCCGGAGGAGGCAGGGCGAGCGCAGTAAGTATGGATGTGACGACAGAGCCCAGTGTTAAAGCCGCATTTGATCAGGCGCAGGATAAATATGGCGTGGTAGAGATCGTCTCTAATAATGCCGGTGTGGCTGATTCGAAGCCAGCATTGGCGACTGATCAGGAGAGCTGGGATTTTGTGCTGGATACCAATCTCAAAGGTATCTGGCTTGTCGCAAGGGAAGCGGGTTCACGAATGATTAAATCACGCACACCGGGAAATATCGTTAATACAGCTTCAATTCTTGGAATACGGGTGGCGCTTTTCCAGTCCAGTTACTGCACCTCGAAGGCAGCAGTAATTCAATTAACAAAAAGCCTGGCGCTTGAATGGAGTCGGAAAAATATACGGGTCAACGCGCTCTGCCCGGGCTATTTCAAAACAGAAATAAATGCAGCATTCCTCGAGAGCGAAAAGGGCAAGGCACTGGTTGCCAATACGCCCTCACAGCGAATAGGTGAACTTGATGAGTTGACGGCTCCATTTTTACTGCTGGCCAGTAACGCGGGTTCATTCGTAAACGGTGCTGCACTGGTGGTCGATGGTGCCCATAGCCTGGGGAATATCTAGCCCGCATTTCTCAGCAGGCGGATCGAGTCATTAATCGGCCTGCAGTAGCGCCGGTTCCGTCAGCAGCCAGGCTAAAAGCATAATATAATGTCGATGATGATCAGGTGCATCCATATTTTACTCATTTGCATATGCATTCCGGTGCCTGCATCTGCAATCGAGGTAACCGAGTTAATCCGGCATATTGACGAACTATGGCGTGGCGAGACGTCGAGAGCGAATATGTCAATGACTGTAAGAACCAGCCGCTATGAACGTTCGATGACACTGGAAGCCTGGTCGAGGGGTCAGGATTATTCATTAATTGTGATTCGTAAGCCGATAAAGGACAAGGACATTGCGACACTTAAAGTTGAACAAAATATCTGGAACTACCTGCCAAAGATAAATCGCGTCACGAAAGTACCCTCAAGCATGATGTCAGGTTCCTGGATGGGTAGCCATTTCACTAATGATGATCTGGTCAAGGAAAGCACGTTTGTTGAAGACTATATTTCCGAGATTACATTTCAGGGGGAAAGACAGGGCCGTATGGTTTACGAAATTTCATTGATTCCACTTCGCGATGCGGCCGTCGTCTGGGGCAAAGTAGTCATTCTCGTGGATCAGCATTCCCTGGCGCCTATCAGGTCACTGTATTACGATGAAGACGGGCTTCTGGTGCGAACAATCAGCTTTGACCAGTTACAGGAAATTGATAACAGAATCGTTCCGATGCGAATGAGCCTGCAGCCTGAGGACACGCCGGCGGAGTCAACCGTGATTGTTTACAACGACATTGAGTTCGGAGTGCCGCTGGAGCAAGCCTTTTTTTCACTGAAAAATCTTAAGCGACGCCGCTGATCTACTAAACACTTATCCATATATATTGACTGTGTCATCTAAAAATTCAGGCATGTTCTTCTTTGTTGCATGGCGCAACATTTGGCGAAACCCTGTGCGCAGTATTTTAACAATTTCTGCACTTACAGCAGGACTCGTAATGGTTATCATGTATGCGGCTTTATTGGAGGGGATGACACGGCAGATGGTTCGTTATGCGACTGAGGTATCAACAGGCCATCTGCAGATTCACCGTCAGATGTATATCGAGGAGCGGGATCCCTATGCCATCCTGCCCTGGTCGTATTTATATGATATTGAGGCTACATTTCCCGAAATTGACGCCGCACCGCGATTGTATGCCTCCGGTCTGGCGAGCACCTCACTCTCTTCAACCGGTGTGTTTATACAGGCCGTGGATCCTGACCGGGAGGGACAGGTTACGCAGCTGTTTGAGCACGTGCGAAAAGGCTCGATTGATTTTGAGCCAGTTAAAAAAAGTGGTTTGGCAGCGCTTCGTCACCGGGTAATGATCGGCGCGCAGCTGTCAAAAAACCTGCAAATTGAAATCGGTGACGAACTGATTCTGGTCACTCAGGCCATAGACGGCAGTATAGGCAATGCCCTGTTTGATGTTGCTGCGGTATTGAAGCCCCTTGAACCCAATTTTGATCGTAGCGGTGTGCTGATGTCTGTCGATGCATACAAGGATTTGATGTATCTTGAGGATGGATTTCACGAGCTGGCGATTAAACTAGACGCGACAGCAAATCTCATTGTCTACCAGCAGGCTATAGCGCGGCATCTTGAAGCATTGAGTCGCATTCACCCGCTGGATAGCCTCGGCGGTCCGCCCGCTGTGCGAAACTGGAGGCAGCTGTCGGTAACGGTTTCAGACATGCTGGATCTAAGTAAATCTATGATCTGGATAATCGGTTTTATTGTCGTTGCGCTGGCTTCTTTGGGGATGATTAATACAATGATGATGGCCATATACGAGCGTACCCACGAGTTTGG
This sequence comes from Gammaproteobacteria bacterium, assembly GCA_024638545.1. Classification (GTDB taxonomy): domain Bacteria; phylum Pseudomonadota; class Gammaproteobacteria; order Arenicellales; family JAHEKD01; genus JAHEKD01. The sequence goes on along the minus strand of JAHEKD010000029.1, from coordinate 355 downwards.
CGTACTATTGGCGATCGGGATGAAGCGAATATGGCTGGTGTTATTAGTTTTGATGGAAGCAAGCATACTGGCTGTTGTGTCAGCGATGGTGGGTTCTGCGTTAAGTCTGTTAATTATAAAATTAATCCTGAAAAACGGTATTGATTTCAGTCAGCTCATGCCGGACGGATTTGACTGGGCGGGTATTGTGTTTGAACCCGTGATGCCGCTGGAGGTGCTGCCGGAGCATATCCTGATCGCCTGTTTGCTAATGTACGTGGTGGCGCTGGTGGCATCGCTGATTCCGTCGTGGCGAATTGGACGTTTAAGGCCGGTTCAGATCTGCTGAAAGGACTTTGATCACCCTGCTTGGTTT
>JAHEKD010000507.1 GCA_024638545.1 Gammaproteobacteria bacterium | reverse complement strand
CAACAGGCGATAAAGAGATCTCACTGCTGCCACGCTCAAAAATCGCAACACCGAGCTCGTCTTCAAGTTTCTTGATAGCGACGCTCAATGTCGGCTGGCTGACATGGCATGCTTTTGCGGCTTTGCCAAAGTGACGCTCGCGCGCAACTGCAACAATGTAACGCAACTCGGTTAATGTCATTCGTCGATCTCCTTTGCCATAGCTTAAATCAATCTATGAGTTTCTTTCAATAGAAATTTCATATTGTTGATCCTGTAGCTGCGGTTAACTATCCAGTCAAAACTGCTTCGTCATGATTGCCGATGTGTATACGGTCTTATTTCGGATCGGGATTAAAACTGGTCGGATGATATATAGGGCTTTTGTTCGGTTCCATTCGGGATAACATAAGCGTGACTGAAATTTTCTTTACAACAGCAGAGTCAGAATTATGGATTTAACAGGATTGATGATATTTTTAGCAATTGGCGCAGTCGCCGGCTGGCTGGCTGGAAACTTGATGAAAGGCGGAGGCTTCGGCCTGCTTGTCAACATCCTGGTCGGTATTGTTGGCGCTGTAATCGGAGGTTTCGTGTTTGGCTTGCTCGGCATTACGACGACTGGCTTGATCGGCTCGATCGTGACTGCTACGGCCGGGGCGGCATTGCTGCTATTCATTGTCGACATCATCAAAAAGTGACAAGCCTGATACGACGATTCAATTCGGAGCCATTGAACAGGGACAGGGTTTTGAGTTGATGCAGAAAAAGCAATGAATGAGCACGAGAAAACGCTTTTTACATTCCTCTGATTCTACCTTGGTGCTGCTGTTGCTTGTGGTAACTGGATGGTTGCTCGCGCAGATGTTGCAGCTGCCCACGGAAAGAAACGGCTTTAATGTAAAGCTGGAGGGTTCGCGAGTCTTGCCATTTACAACGATAGTATCGTGTGGCTTTTTATCGGCATACCAGGTTACCTTGGTGCATCTTTTTGTGTTTGTCCTGATCTGGATGTCAGAACCCGCAGTACTGATGGCGGCACCGCATTGCTCGACTAGCCTGGAACAATCGCAATTTGTGTTCGCAACGGTTAATGAGGGTAGGGCTGTTATGATGACAAGAAAAAGGCTGTCGATAGGTCTCATGTCAGACTCCATATTTAATTATTCTTATATAGCCTGTTTCATCTATAATTCAATACGCCATTCGCTGTCGTCGGTTGCCGATAGCGCTGAAATGTGAACACAGGCTTGGGCTGATGAACGATTCAGAGGATATCAGTCTATAGATCGATGCCGGATCAGGCGTGAATACCTGTGCAACAAAGAACAATTAATTTTGATGGTTTTGTTTGGGGGCTACGTGGTTTGAGTGGGCGATGATGATTTGATTATATGGTTCGGGTAAGTGCGTTATAGGCCGATTCTATGCTGTCGCAGATGAAGACGTCCTTTTCATCCAGGTATGAGTAGCCAGCACCGACAGCGTGACACATGTTTTGTAATTCCTTGACGACATAAGCGACTTTAAACAGTTCTTTATCTTCTTTGCGCAGGCGATTTTTTGCTTCTACGGACAAGGTGTATTGACCAGTCCTGACTAGTATTATCAGAAACGGTGGTGAAGACTTTTTATGCAAAGATTCCAGCACCCAGTCAATATCAGATAATGATATTTCATCTGATGAATAGGCCTCCAGAATATCTGCCTTGTTAAATCGCCAAAGTCGTATTTTGCCGTTATCCATGATCTATTTGCGACCTGAACACACAGTTACCAATTTAAAGTAATTTCTTATTGTTATACACATTATGTGTGCACGATATTAGTTAACTTTAAACCGGGTGCTGCGGTGCCACCTTAATGAATAATTGAATTCTAGTTTGATAATTGTCAATTACTATCCAATTATAGATTATTCTAGGGAATTGACAGATCGAACGCCGACAGATGGGCGATTCAGCCGGTAACAGGGACTGCTCGAAACTCAAATATCTTATCCATGCGCCGGTTTTCGTATTTTTGTCCTTAGCTGGCACCGTTGCTGCATAGGCTATCCAGGGCGTTGTTGTTGAGCCCGCGGCTCGAAGCAGATAGATGCCCTTAGAAAACCGGGACCAGATGATAACCCTGTGCCTGGTAGCCGATCAGTGAGATAAAGCCGTCGCCGACCAGGGTCAGGCCGGGCAAGATCGTTTTGTTATCGATACCGAAGACGCGAGTCGCTACAGCGCATATTTCCTGCCTCACGCCTAACGCAGCCAGTGCATCCACGTTCGCTTCGATATCCATCAATACTCCGCCAGCTTGCTGCTCAATCGCCGTCGAGGGTGACGTGCTGAGATATTTAACACTGGGCCCGATATAGACCAGAATAAAGTCCGGCGCCACACCCTGGTCCTTCATGCCGTTAAAGGTTCCCTGAATCACCTCAAGGTAAAAGTTCAGCTTTTTCGCATCGCCAATATCGACCAGGAACACCCCCTTGCCAACTTTCAGATCACCCAGTGCCGCGTGATCATCAATTATTACATCACCCGCGTGGACCATGTTGCTAACAAGGCTAAACATGAGTGCGATGAATAGTCTCTTGAATGTATTCATTAATTAAAACGCTCTGTTAATCAAATGGGCTGCTTAAAATTCTCAAGATCCACCAGCGAACAACTGGTCTTTCTGGTTACCTGGCAGTTCTCATCAGTTGGTTGATAGTCAAATGAGCAGCTTTTCTGCTGCAGCATGCGATAATCTGTTTCCGAATAAGCTGTTTCGGGTAAATTTGGCGGATGGTAGACACAGCTCAGGCAGTCATCAATGGGGCGTAGTGCTTTATTCATATCAAGTCTCTGTGAGCTATCTGCTTGTGTTGCAACACATTTGGATGGCCGGTTGA
>JAHEKD010000506.1 GCA_024638545.1 Gammaproteobacteria bacterium | reverse complement strand
GAGGAAGGTGTCTTCATGATGGGCGATGCAGCTGAGCCGCTTTTGAAGGCGCGCGGTCTGACTAAACGCTACGGCCGTGTAACGGCTATGAACAACGCTGATTTCGACCTGCTGCCGGGCGAGATTCTGGCCGTGATCGGTGATAACGGTGCAGGAAAATCGACGATGGTCAAGTCCATATGCGGCGCTGTCATACCTGACGAGGGTGAAATTTTTCTTGAGGGCAAGCCGGTGCATTTTGAGAGCCCGATAGCGGCGAGGGAAAAAGGTATCGAGATTGTTTATCAGAACCTGGCTCTTTCACCGGCCCTGTCAATTTCGGATAATTTATTTTTGGGTCGCGAACTGTACCAGCCCGGGATTGCCGGTAAATTCTTTAAAAAGCTCGATAAACGTAAAATGAATGATATTGCTCGACAAAAGTTAACCGAACTGGGATTAATGACCATCCAGAATATAGCGCAACTTGTTGAAACCTTATCCGGAGGACAGCGTCAGGGCGTCGCCGTCGCGCGTGCGGCCGCATTCGCTTCAAAATTTATAATCATGGATGAACCGACGGCTGCGTTGGGTGTTAAAGAGTCACGCCGCGTGCTGGATCTGATTCTGGATGTTAAATCACGCGGCATGCCAATCGTGCTGATATCGCATAATATGCCGCATGTTTTTGAGCTGGCTGACCGAATTCATATTCACCGTCTGGGCAGCAGATTGTGCGTCATCGATCCCAGGGATTACTCTATGTCAGATGCGGTGGCGATGATGACCGGTGCGATGCAGCCGCCCGAAACTACAACTTAATGAGAAAAATTTGTTTTTAGTCTGTGGCGAAGCGCTGTTCGATCTTTTTCCCGAAGATACAAGTATTCGGGGAAGCGTGAAGTTTGATGCCCGTGCCGGCGGGTCTCCGTTTAACGTTGCTATCGGGCTGGCACGCCTCGATACAGCTTCCGCGTTGCTGACCGGTATTTCACGGGATATGCTGGGCGAAAAACTGACTGAAGTTTTGATGCATGAGGGCGTGTCCACCGAGTATCTTATACGAACCGGCAGGCGAACCACGTTAAGCCTCATCGGTCTTGATGCATCGGGTTCACCATCCTATTCGTTTTATGGCATTGGTTCGGCAGATTGCGGCGTTAAATATAAACACCTGCCTGCAATCGGCGATGAAATCACAGGACTGCATTTCGGTTCCTATTCAACCGTTGTCAGGCCGGTTGCCAAGGCATTTGCCAAACTTGCCAGAAAACAGCGGGATAAATTCATCTCCTATGATCCGAATATTCGTTTAACCATCGAGCCGAATCTGAATGTATGGCGTGCCGGTGTTAAGCGCTTTGCCAGCTGTACGGATATATTAAAAATCAGCAGGGAAGATTATGATCTGCTGTATACAAATGCTGACCCGGCAAAGCAGGTACAGCACTGGATTGATTCCGGCGTGAAGTTAGTGATCCTTACCGATGGTGGCAAAAAGATTAAAGCCTGGAGTAATTGCGGTATTGAAATAAGCGTCACGCCGCCGAGTTTCAATGTAGTGGATACAGTCGGCGCCGGCGATACCTTTCAGGCAGCCCTGCTAAAATGCCTGCTGGAGTATGCTGACCCTAAACATGCTGCAACGTCGCTTGATCAGTCACAATTAACATCCATACTCAATTTTGCTGCGACCGCCGCTGCACTGACCTGCACCCGGCGCGGCGCGGATTTACCAACATCGGCCGAAGTGGAATCAATAATGCGCACTCATGCAGCGGACAAGACCTGAGAATAGTTCCTGCGCCCGGGCGTGCCCCTGAATCAGATACATAGTATGAATATTTCGAACAGAGTTTACCGATTGTTTAAAAATTGAATGCCAGATAAAACAATCACGTTACTGCTTGCAGGCGGCATTGGTTCCCGGCTATATCCGCTGACCGGTGAAAGGGCCAAGCCAGCCGTACCGTTTGGCGGTAAATATCGTATTATCGATTTTTCCCTGTCAAATTGCCTTCATTCAGGTTTAAGGCGGATTCTGGTGTTGACACAATACAAGTCGCTTTCGTTACAAAAGCACCTGCGTGACGGCTGGTCGATATTTAACCCGTCGCTGGGTGAATATATCACCCCGGTTCCGCCGCAAATGCGGGTAGGCAGCAGCTGGTATGTGGGTACAGCGGATGCCGTGCATCAAAATTTGTATTTACTGGAAAGAAGTGGCGCGCCGCTAACGCTGATATTACCAGGCGATCATATCTACCGGATGGACTATGAGGCGATGATTCATGCACACAGGGAGACTAAGGCTGATGTCAGTATTGCCTGTCTGAGCGTGCCCAAAGAGCAGGCTACCCGGTTTGGAACACTTAACGTCGGTGATCAGCTGCGGATACTGGATTTTCAGGAAAAGCCGGATAACCCGGCAACACTGCCTGATGATGATACCCAGTCACTTGTTTCGATGGGGATCTATCTCTTTTCAACAGAGTTACTGTGCCAGATAGTGCGCAAAGATCATGTAAATGCCGATTCCAGCCATGATTTTGGCAAGGACATACTTCCCGGGTTAGTACACGACCACAAGGTCAGCGCCTATCAGTTTGGCGGTAAGCGCGGTCGGGTCAGCAATGACCGGTACTGGCGTGATGTAGGCACCATCGATGCCTATTTTGATGCCAATATGGACCTGCTCAGACCGCAGCCTCTGCTCGACATGTATCAAACTGAATGGCCTGTTCGAACCTGTGAAGTGCAGGCGCCGCCGGCCAGGACAGTATCACGCGATGGTATCAATTCATTCATTAAAAATTCCATGCTAAATTCTGGCTCAATTATTAACAGCGCAGACATTAATCACTGCATTTTGTCGGCTAATGTTCGTGTTCAACCCAAT